>PLPA01000293.1 GCA_003159355.1 Acidobacteriaceae bacterium
GCATACAAATAATCTTTTGAAAATAAAAAACTTGTGCCGTCAGAGGGTTTTTGGGGAGTTTTTTATGGTTTTGAAGGGCGCGGCCTCGGGAACAGCCCGGCTTGCCGTTGCAAGATACGCCGGCATTGAACCCGCTAACTCGCGAACTCNNGCTAACCTGCTAAATGGTTAACCCATCCTCGCGAGTTTGGCAATAAGGATGAAGAAGACCCAATTCTCAACCATCTTTGTTCATCAAGAGACCGCGCCGGCTACAGCTCCCACCAATCCAGCAGCGCCATGCGCGGATAGTAGAGGCCGGCGAAAATGCGTGCATCCGCGCCGAGCAGGTTGCTCAGCACTTCGCCATAGGCTTCGACCTGGGGTGCAAAGAGTGAGCGGAGCGCGGGCTGCGCCATTGCCGGGTCAAGTTTATCCGCGTGGGCGGTCTTGTAGTCGATGATCCACCAGCAATCGCCCCCCTCGCTGCCCGGCGTGGGGCCGGCCTGGAAGACGCGGTCCACGCGAACCGAGCGCAGGCTGCCGCCGACGACTCCGGCCCAGCCAGCCTCGCTGGCGGCGCTCCTGTGGGGCGAGAGAATCCACGAGCCGATGGGGTCTTGCGAGGCGTTGAGCGCAAGCTGAAGCGCCTGGGCGGCGACGCGCTCGGCCTGGGACTGGTCCACGCCGACGGCTCGAACCTGGGCGGCGATGCGCGGCTCAAAACGAACGAGCGCCGCGCGGGCGGCCTCCCATTCTTGGGTCAGGCGCAGCCGCGCCAGCTCTTCCAGCAGCGCGTGGACGGCCGTGCCCAGTGCGCGGGAGAGCAGACCGCCCTCGTGGCGCGTGTAGAGGCGAGCGGGGCCGCTTCCATAAACGGCTGATTCCGCGGCGGCTTGCGAGAAGGCTTCGGCGGGCGCAGGCCGGTACTCCATCGGCAAGCGGCGCAGCGCCGTGGGCAGGATAGGAGGCGGCATCACCAGCAGGTTGCTCTCGGCGGAGGCGGCGATCGACGCGATCTCTTCTTCCTCACCGGTCTCTACGGTGGCTCTTTCGGCCTTCCATTCCGCAAAGCGCGCGCGAACCTCCGCTTCCAGCGCCGGCCAAGCCGTGGCCAGCAGGCTGCCGGCGGGTTCCACCAGCGTGTAGCTCCCGTCCTCCTCCTTGCAGGCGGGACGGGCGAAGAGGTGAAGTTCCTCGCGGGCGCGGGTAGCGGCGACGTAAAGGATGCGCCGCGCCTCCTGCGACTCGCGCTCCCGATAGACGCGATCCACCCAGGCCTTTGCGCTTCCTCTCTCCTCGCCTTTGCGCTGAAACGGCGCGATCAGAAACTCGGTGATCTCGCCCGAATCGCCGGGCTGGGCGAGTCCGCGCTCCAGCCAGGAAAGCATTGTACGGCTTCCTCGCCCCACCCCGGCCTGCAGCTCCGGGACGATGACCACCTCGAACTCCAGGCCCTTGGACTTGTGAATGGTCATCAACTGCACGCCGCACTCGCTGCTGCTGGCAGGGTCGGGCAGCGCGGTGAGCTTGTCGAGCGCCGCGCCCAGGCCGGGGCCGAGCAGGTCCTCTTCGCCGCCCGGCAGACGGTCGAGGCAGCTCCAAAGCAGGTTGAGGTTGGCGCGGGCGGTCTCATCCACGCAAGCCGCGCCGCCCACCAGCAGCCAGACCGCTTCGAGCCAGCTTCCGAGTTTTACGGTGGGTTGAGCGGCGCGCAGATCAGAGGCCGCAGCCAGCGCGTGTAGCACGCGCGCGGCGGCGGGTTGGCCCGCGTCGCTGAGTAGCGAAAGGCGCTCTGCCAGCAGTTCCGGAACGGGGCGGGTGAGCAACTCCGGCTCGCCTGTCAGTGTATTCAGGTCGTCGAGCGAGAGGCCGCACCAGGGTGCGCGCAAGACTCCCAGCCAGGCGACACGATCTTCGGGATTGAGCAGCGCGCGGGCCAGTGCGAGCGCATCGAGCACCTCTGGGCGGGTTGCGAGCTTTTCCAGATCGACGGCGCGAAAGGGGATTCCCGCCTCGCGCAGAGCCGCGGCGACGGGGGCGAGTGCGGTGCGCGCGCGGCCCAGAATGGCGATGCGGAATTTCTCGCCGCTTGCCTTCGCTGCTTCGATGCGGCTCAGCTGTCCGCGAATCAGAGCAACGATTTCTTCGATCTGCGCTGCGTGGGCTGCTTCTTTTTCGTCTTCGGCGGTCTGTCCGCGTCCGGCCTGGGGCACGAAGTCAAGGTGCAGCACGAAGGGCGGCGCGGCACTGAGCATCTCTTCCCGAGCCGGATGCGCAGAGGAAAAAGTTACTCCACTGCCGTCATTTGCGGCAAAAACCTCAACAAAAATCTCATTGTTTTTCTTTACCAGATCAGGCGCCGTGCGGAAGTTGGCCGTGAGAGAAACAGAATCGAAAAGCAGCGGTTCCTCGTGCGCGACTTCCAGGCCCACAGCCTTAACGCGCGGAAAGAGTTCGGCGTCGGCGTCGCGGAAGAAATAGATGGACTGCATGGGGTCGCCGACCACGAAGCAGGTGCGCCCCTCGCGCTCAGGCCATGCGGCAATGAGGCTGGAGAGCAACTGGTGCTGGCGGCGACTGGTGTCCTGGAACTCATCGACCAGCAGGTGGCGAATGTTGTCAGAGACGGCGAGCGCGGCGTCGGTGGGCAGGCCGTCTTCGCCGCGTAGCACGCGCTGGGCGATCTGTGCGACCTCGGTAAAGTCCACCCGGCCCGCCTCGGCAAAGGCGATTTGCACTTCGCCTGCGGCCTGGCGCAACAGCGTGAAGCAGGAGCGCACGATCCGCCATTCTTCCTCGGTGTAGCGAGCCGGGGGCAGGGCACGGACGCCGGCGAGTGAGTCTCCGAGGCCGGGGACAGCGGCGAGCGCGGCAATCAGATCGAGGATGCGGGCTTTTTCACGCTTCTGATCGGCGGGAAAGCCCAGGCGTTTATCGACTTGTTTGCGGAAGGCGCCGTCGCCGGTGAGCAGCAGCGCGGCAAGGCTCAAGTGGGCCTGGCGAGCCTCTTCAAAATCGCTGCTGCCGGCGAACGGAGCGGCGGGAAACTCTACCAGCTCGGCGAGTTCCTGATGAAGCTGGCCGCCGCTCTGCTCGCAGGCAAAGCGCGCCAGCTCCAGCGCTTCTTCGCGCGCTCCGGCAACGCGGTCGAAAAGCTCACTCAACTGAATGAGCGCGTCGCGCACGGCAATCGCAAAGGGCCGTTCCAGCCGCTCGCGGAGCGCCTCCCAATCCGGCTCGCGCTCCAGAACAAAGCCGTGCATCCAGCGGTCGCGGCTCTTGAGCATCGCGATCAGCAGCGCTTCCATCTCCTGCCAGCCGTTGTCGCGCCACAGCAACAGCTCTTCAATGGCCGCGCCGAGGGCCGAGCCGGTCAGATCGATCTTCCGGAGTGTTTCGCGGGCGGCGCGGCGATAAAGTTCGTCGGGCTGCTCGGCGATCTCCAGGCCCCCGCCCAGGCCGGAAAGCAGCGGCTGTTGCAATGCCAACTCACGGCAGAAGGAATCAATCGTCATAATGCGCAGTTGGGCGGGCAGGTCAAGCAGCTTCCAGCCGAGCGCTTGCGAGTGTTCCAGGGCGCGTTGGGCGAGGGGGTTGGGCTCATTCTTTCTCAACTCATCCAGAATCCGGTTGCGCATCTCGGCGGCGGCGGCGTTGGTGAAGGTGATCGCCACCACCTGCCCTGGCTCCTCCACTTCGGCCAGAAGGCATAAAAAGCGCTCCGTGAGCAAGGTCGTCTTGCCCGAGCCGGCTGGTGCCTGCACCAGGATCGACCGGCTGGGATCGAGGGCTAGATCGCGCTGAGTCTGATCGGGAGGTTTACTCATCGCTGCCCTCCTCGTCTTCCGACTCATCTTCAGCCGTGAGCAGAGCCGCGTTCTCCTGAATGCGGCAAATGGTTTGCAAACCGCAGCGTTCGCAGGTCTTGGGAGCTTCGCGCGGGTCGACTTCAGCCCGTCCGGCGAGGAAGTCCCTGGCAAGCTGCTGGATGCAATCCCGCCAGTCGAGAAGCTGCTCGGCGGTGAAGGGGTTCTTCACCAGCGGGTTGCCGCCCTTCAATCCGGCGAAGAGCGTAGCCGCGGCGTCGCCCACGCGGCCGGCAAACTTCATCTCGCCGGCGCGCACCTTGGCGAAGACCAGTCCGCCGAGCACCTCATCGGCTTCGAGGGCGAATCCCGCATAGAGCGGCAGTTGCACGTCGTCGGGCCGTGGCAGCTCCCACGCGCTGGGCGAGACGTTGCCGGATTTGTAGTCGATGACCAGTTGGGAGCCATCGCGGAGCAGGTCAAGACGGTCCAGGCGCAGGTCGAAGGTCAGTCCGTCGATGTGAACTGTGCGTTTGACCTCGGTGCCGGCGACCACGAATTCGATGCGGGTAGCCTCGTACTCCAGCCACTCGGTGACCAGCCTGGTCAGACGCTGTGCTTCCAGTTCCAGATAGCGGCGGGGCATCAGATCGCGCAGGTGCGGACGCAGCTCCCGCGCCATAACGCGCTGAACGTGGGCGGCGACGAACGCCTGCCGGTCATTCAGGCTCATCAGTTCAGCGGAACTCCGAATGCCCTCCGGCGGTCCTGCCCACACAGCGTGGAGGACAGCATGGAGCAGGCTGCCGCGCTGCGCGGCGGTCAGGCCGGCATCGGCTGGCTTCCACTCCTGCGCTGCCAGGCGAGCTGTGGCAAAAGCCTTGAAGGGGCACTGCGACTGCGCGGTGAGAACAGCAGCGCCCCCCGCGACCTTGCCTGGAGGGAAGGGAATGCGGCTGAAGTCCTCAAAGGAAACGGTCAGCGGGGGCGGCGCGGCTGGCGCGGCCAGCTCTGCCGATAGCTTTTGTGCCTCGCCGGCAAGCTGCGCAATCAGCCGCGACGGGCGGGCTTCGGCAGCCTCGTTTTGCATGGCAAAGCTGAAGTGGACCTCCGGCGCGGCGGCCAGAATCCGTCTGGTGATAGCCGCGGCCAGCTCCCAATCGAGCTGCGGAGTGGCGTGGGGCATTCCCGCCTCGCGCTGAACTTCGACGGGCAGCAGCGGATGCGTTGCGCCGTTCGCGGGCCAGGCGTCCTCATCGGCTCCCAGGAACCAGATGGCGTCGGCGGTGAGCCCGGCCGACTCGGCGGGACCGGCGATCTGGATGGGCGCGTCGCGCGACTCGGGAGCGAAGAGCGTCTCGTCCAGCGTGCGGTCGAGTTGCGAGAGGAAATCCTTCCAACCGATGCGGCGGCCATCGAAGCCCAGCGAGCCGCAGCTTTCCACGGCCTGATTCCAGCGGCGAAGGGCCTGAAACTCGGCGCTCGCCAGCGGTCGCGCCCCGGCAAAATGAAGCTCGTCGAGCAGACGCGGAACCAACTCCGCCCAGTCGAGCGGACTTTGCGCGCGGCGCGCGAATCCGGCCAGAAGGCGTTGCGCCGCGCTGATGCGCTCGACCCACGAAGCTGGAAGCAGCTCAGCGGCGCACCGCTCGCCGAGGAAGGCCGCCAGAGTCCAATGCGTCCGCTCCAGGCTAAAGCGGCGCAGGGCGCGCATGGTTGCTTGCAGCGCCGCGGACTCCTGGGCGCTGGCGGCGGCGTGGCCGGTCGAAAGCAGCCAGTCGAGTTCCTGCTCGGCAAGAGAACCGTCAAGCCAGCGCAGCAGAAGGTGCGCCGCGCGCGCCAGCGCAACCTGGCTGAGCGGTAAGCCCAGTGAAAACTCGAAGGCCGGGCCAGTGTGCCGCTGGAAGGCGCGTTCGATCTCGCCACGGCGCGCGCTGGCGTCCTGAGTAACAACCAACAGGCGAGCGCCGGGGTTGGCCGAGAGCTGGCGGCCACACCAGATCGCGCAAGCCGCGATTTCGGCTTGGGCGTCGGCGGCTTCATGGAACTGGACCTCGGTGGCCGGTTCGCTTTGGGCAGCCTCGCTCCACGTTCCCCACGCGTCGAAGAGGCTGCGCTGCACAGGCAGAATACGGTCAAATCCGGCCAGAAGCAGCGGCGGACGTTTCGCCGTCTCCGCGAGTAGCAGCGGAATCAGCTCGTGCGGCAGGCGGCTGGGGCTGATCAAACTCCCCGCCCGGCAGGCTTCGTCGAAGCCCCTAAGCCAGCCGCTGAAAGCCGCCGCGTCCTGCTGCCAACTGGCGCGTGTGGACGGGCGCAGGAACTGCGGCGCATAAGCGCACAGCAGTTCGTGTGCCTCCATCGCCAACGCCCCCAACCGGTGGCGCGGGCCTTCGAGCAGCGTGGCCAGCGAGCGGTCCGCCCCGGCGATCTCCACCCACAGCGCCTGCTCCTGCGCGGGATTCAGCAGCAAGCGAGCGTCGGCGGTCCGTTGCTCCCAGGTTCTTCGGGCAAAGCTCTTCCAATCGAGAATCTTGGGCGCGGGCCACGCGGTCAGCCCCTCGGCTCGTCGTGCCTGATGGAAGCCGGCGGCCAGCGAGCGCGTGGCGCGGTCGCTGGCCGTGACCACCACGCCGCCCTCGCGCAGCCATGCGTTAATCTCGTCTGCGGCCAAGGCTCCCATTTTGTCGTTATACTCCGTTGGGCCGCGAGCGTGCCATGCCCTGTTGCCGAAGTTGAGTCCATGATGAACGAGGTTCGGCGGCGCGCGCGGCGTCGTCGCAGGCAGCCCAAGGCGCGGATAATCGTAAGTGTGGAAACCTCGCGCAATCTACCGCTTCTGAAGGACTACCAAGCCTATCTGCGCGTGGAAAAAGGCCTGCGTCCGCTCACCTGTGAGGCCTACGACGGCGACCTGAAGACCTTTGCCGAGTTCATCGAGGGGCGCAGCGGCGTGCTGTTGACGGCGATGCAGCAGGATGTGGCGGCCTTTCTCGAGCATCTGCGCGCCCACGGCATCGACCAGCGTTCGGCGGCGCGCAAGCTGAGCTGTCTGCGCGGCTTCTACAAATGGCTGCTGCTCGACCGGCGCATCCATCACGACCCCACTGTGAAAATCGAGTCGCCCAAGGCCTGGAAGGTGCTTCCCAAGTCCCTCGCCGAGCCGGAGGTGGCGGAGATGCTGGAGCGGGCGCAGATGAACGCCGAGCATCCCCAGGCGCGGGCCACCGATCTGCGCGACCGGGCGATTCTGGAGCTGCTCTATGCGGGCGGATTGCGCGTCTCCGAGGTCACGGCCCTCTCCACCAGCGATCTGGCGCTCGACCTGGGCCGCGTGCAGGTGCGTGGCAAGGGCGACAAGGAGCGCATCGTCCCTCTCGGCCGCGCCGCCGTCGAGACATTGGAGATTTATCTGCGCGAGGGACGGCCCCACCTGGCCCGCATCAGTTCGGCTCGCATCAGCCCAGTCCGCCAGGCTCCCGCGGCGCGACAAGACTCGACCCGCCTCTTTCTCTCCTTGCGCGGAATGCCGCTGACCCGCCAGTGGGTCTGGCACATCGTCAAAATGTCCAACGCTCAAGCCAGCCCGCACCGTCTGCGCCACAGTTGCGCCACGCACATGGTCGAGCACGGCGCCGACCTGCGCAGCGTGCAGTTGCTGCTCGGCCACGCCGACATCTCCACCACCCAGGTCTACACGCACCTGGCGCTGGGCCGGCTCAAAGAGGTGCATCGCCTGCACCATCCCCGCGCCACCCGCCAGCGGGTCGAGGTAGTGGGTGCCCCCGGTCCCTCGCCTTTGGGGACCGGGGAGGAGCAGCCTCCGGTCGCGGCCAAGAGTGTGCGCAAAGGCCTCCATCTGGTTTCCAGCGCCAGCGAATCTAGTAATCCGGACCGTCCAATAATCTTCCGTGCCCCATCCTTTCGCGTACTTTGCGAAAGGGTGGGAAACCAAGAACCCGACCCGCCCCAATTCAACCCCACCAGGCGTCCCGCCGAGGAGCCGGCATGAGCGCCGCGGCCGTTCCCATCCTCGCCGCCACGCTGGATTCGCTGGTGGCGGATTTCCTGCGCGTGCTGGCCAACGAGCGCGGCGCATCGCCGCACACGCTGCGCGCCTATCAGCGCGAACTGCACGGTTTCACTGCTTACATTTCCGAGCACTATGGAAAGGATCAAGGCCCGGAGGGCATCGAGCACACCCACATCCGCGCCTACCTGGGCACGCTCTATGATCGCGGACTCGCCAAGGCCTCCGCCGCGCGGGCTTTGGCGGCCATCCGCAGTTGGTTCAAGTGGCTGGCTCGCACCGGGCTTCTGGAGCAGAACGCAGCCTCGCTGGTGGCCACGCCCAAGCTGCCCAAGCACTTGCCCCGCGTGCCGTCCATCGAGCAGTTGAATCGCGTCGTCGAGTCGGTGCGGGAAGACGCCGCCAGTTGGCCGGCGCGCGACACGGCGATTCTCGAACTGCTCTACGGCTGCGGCATCCGCAACGCCGAGCTGGTCGGTCTCAACCTCGAAGACATTCACTGGGCCAACGAAGCGATCCTGATTCGCGGCAAGGGGCAAAAGCAGCGCTACGTCCCGCTGGGCGACGCGGCGGCCCAGGCCCTGCGCGCCTACATGGCCGAACGCGCGGCGCTGCTGGCCGCCGCCGACAAAGGCTCTTCTGCTTTACAGGCTGCGAAAAAAACCAAAACGGAGGGAGACGGGGGTTTTAACCCCCGTGCAAGGCGAATATATTCAGCGCCGGCTTCAGCCGCGGAGGGACGATTTTCGCCATTTTTGTCCGAAAACCCAAGTTTTTCCCCGGCCTCGAAAGGGAAGGGAATCGAGACCCCCGCGCTCTTCCTCAACCTGCAACTACGCGGCCTCGGCAAATCAAGCCAGGCCCGTCTGACCACGCGCAGCGTCGGACGCATCGTCAAGCGCATCGCTGTACTACGAGGCCTTTCCGCCGACGTGCATCCGCACACGCTGCGCCACGCCTTCGGAACGCATCTGCTCGAAGAAGGCGCCGACCTGCGCGCCATTCAGGAGTTACTAGGCCACGAGCGCCTCTCCACCACCCAGCGCTACACGCAACTGACCACCGCGCAGCTAACCGTCGTCTACGACCGCACGCATCCAAGGGCGCGGTAGGTTTGACGAGTCAGACGCGAAGAGTCCGTTGACTTCCAGATTTGTAGTTGCGATGCTATGCTATTGAATCATGACGGATAAAATCACAAGCAACGAGCTGTACTTCGTCGTTCTGCCTTTAATCCACTTCGGGGGCCAGAACCACGGCCTCACTGAGCAAGTGTTGACCCTAATGCCGGACAGGAACTTCGCCTCCCGCTTCTTTCCGGAAGAGCTGAGCGGGTACATTGCAACGTTCAAAAACCGTATTGAGCTTCTCACAAGCGGACACGTCAAAGGCTTCGAAATCCATCCAGAAGTTGAAGAAGACGGGCGTGTGATAGTGCGAGTAGTTCAAAATGTTGGATAAGCCCAAAAAACCGAGCGGCCCCAAAACGCGGCCAACCGCCTACTCGCCCTCATTGACCCTAGACGACTTTCAAAAAATGAGCGAGATATTCAAGTCCTGGATCAAGGAGGAGAAGCTTAAGTGGTGGATCATAGCCGCCGGTGTGGGTGGCATAACCGAGTTGCTTCATACTGCTTGGTTGGCTGCGCGGTACGTGTTCAAGTTTTAGATGGCAGGTGGCCCGCTCATCGACCCCGATGAATCGCTATGAGCCGTGAGAAGCTGTGCCCCGTTCATCGCGGCACTATCGAGATGAGCGGGCGGGTGACGCAGGTCCGGGGGATAAAAAATGAGGGCGCCCCAGGTCCAGATTGTCTGATTTGGGAGGTCATCAAACTATGTCGATGTCACCGGAGGAATTTTAGATTATCGTAAAAATCGCCTTACCGCTCAGGACACATTACCGATACTCCACCCATGCTAGCATTGTTAAACCAAGGAGGCCGGTATGTTGGCTAAGATTCGGTGTTTGGGCAACTCGCAGGGCATTCTGATTCCCAAGCCGCTGCTACAACAAATCGGGCTGGTGGATCAGGCGGAGATGCGCGTCGAAGGTGATGCGCTGGTGCTCCGCAAGCCCAAGGCCGCCCCGCGCAGTGGTTGGGCCGAAGCAAGCAGGAAGCTGGCCGCGGCTGGCGACGATGCGGCATGGCTGCCGGAGTTCGCCAATGAAGCCGATGCGGAGTTGAAATGGTGAAGCGCGGCGAAATCGGGCTGGTGAATCTCGATCCCTCCGTCGGGCGCCCCAGCTCTCGATTGAGACCCGGAGCGCCCGCCCGTTCCATTCCGCGATCCAAATGAGCATCGCATCAAACAACAGTCCCTCAGTCCCTCAGTCCCTCAGTCCCTCAGTCCCTTAGTCCCTCAGTCCCCGTCTTCCTCTTCTCCCTGCCACTTCGGCTCCGCCGCCAACCGCTGAGCCGGGCTAAGTCCGCGCCGCCTCTTCACCGGCGC
>PLPA01000261.1 GCA_003159355.1 Acidobacteriaceae bacterium
GCCGCCCAGCCCAGCTTCGGTTAACACGACGCCAGCAGCCGACTTGGCGACATCCGTTGCTGTCGATACCGCGATTCCTATCTGTGCCTGCCGCAGCGCGGGCGCATCATTTGCGCCATCACCGCACATCCCAACTGTATGTCCGCTCTTCTGGAATGCTTTAACCAAGTCGAATTTGCCTTCAGGAAGAACGCCTGCAAAGACTAAGTAATCTTGCGGTTGAATGCCGTCTGGTAGCTTGCCGGGCGGGCAGACTGCTCCCTGCAATCCAACCGCATAAGCGACGATTGCGGCTGTGGCGGGAGCGTCACCAGTCACCATAACTGTGCGTACGCCGAGACCATTCAACTCCGAGATAAGAGAGATCGAGTCAGTCCGCGGCGGATCGCTGAGGGCAATCAATCCGATGATATGGTTAGATGCTGGCGCTCCTGCAGCAACTGCTAAAACTCGAAAGCATTGCTTTTCGAGTTCATCTACGATAGCAGCGGCGACAGGCGAAGGCGCGGTAAGTGCGACAACCGCAGTGAACGCGCCCTTGATGATTCGCTCGGAAGTACCCGCTGGATATGTCGCAGTTGCCTCCGACGTTTTCTTGACAGGATCGAACGGAACAAATGCAGTCAACTTTGGCAAGCCAATTGCTGTTTTCTGCGACGCAGCGAGTCGAATGGCAGCGTCAACTGGGTCTAGGCCACCTTTCGAACTCGCCAGTGCCGCCATCCCGAGAACGTTCGCTTCATCGAATCCAGGCAGTGGACGAACGCTTGTGACGGAAAGTTCATTGCGCGTCAGAGTGCCGGTTTTGTCGGAACAAAACACATCGATCGATGCGGCTTCGTCCACGGCAGAAAGCCGTATTGGCAATACACCTTGCTTGGCGAGAGCACGGGCTCCAATTGCAGCAGCGAGCGTGAATGTTGCAGGTAATGCGACTGGGATGATGGCAAGCACAGAGGTCAGCAACAACGGAATCATCTCGCTCGACGGCATCGCATGGTGATAGGCGTAGGCTCCTATCGCGACGATAATGAGGGAATTAAAGACAGCCAGGTTGCGGATAATTCTGAGCACGGCTTTTTGCTGTGTACTCACTACGCGTGCAGTACGAATGAGTTCGGCAGTGCGGCCAAATTTGGTGCGCGTACCGGTGGCCGTTACGATGGCAGTGGCCTCGCCGCGCCGAACCAAAGCTCCAGCAAATGTATCTAAGCCAGGACCTGCCTCAATAGGAAGGGATTCACCTGTAAGCATCGACTGATCGAGTTCAACCGATCCACTCATCAGATGTACGTCTGCTGCAACCACGCCGCCAAGCGACAACTTCACCAGATCGCCGCATACCAGTTCCGCTGCGGGCACAGTCTTCCATTCGCCGTCTCGCTGGACGGAGGCGTTGAGCGCCAGACGGGATTTGAGAGCGGTAAGAGTAGCCTGGGCACGACTTTCCTGAAAGTATGCAAGGACCGCGTTGAAAACAAGCAGAGCNNAGCCATGGCACAGGCGCCCAGAATTTAGCCAGTGCATTGCGCAGTGGATGTGCCGACGTGTCCGGCATTGCGTTGGGACCGTCTTTTTCAAGACGGCCCCGGGCTTCCTCGCTTGTGAGGCCCTTTGGGATGGCTAAGTTCTTTTCAGATGAGATTGGTGTTTCCACGCGATTCGCATTCAGAGTTGGTCCCCGAATTGTGCAATCTTGCTACCACCATTCCATCGAGCGTGTCGAAGGCGTCTTCAGATCCGGGTCTGGCTTTGCGGAGCGAAGAAGCAAGAGCGGGCATTGCACCATTTTGATGACCTTCTCGGCAATCGACCCGAATACCAGCGGATGCCATCCGGAGATGCCGTGCGTGGATATCACGACCATGTCGATATGTTCGCGCTCCACCACATCAATGATGTTTCCGACTATGTCGTTTCCAACCTCGACGCTGTAACTTGTCTTGACGCCCTTGGCCACAAGATCCGCCTGGCACTTGGCCAAGTGGCGCTCAGCGTTTTTCTGCGACTCCTGAATGAACGTGTTTTCAGGAATAAAGTCGGGCATCGTGGCGGCGGGAAACATGGGGATGACATTCACAAGATAGAGTTCCGCATGAAAGTGCAGAGCGAGATCTGTAGCCATCTGCAAAGCCGCCTTGGAGGACGGGCTGAAATCGATGGGCAACAAGATCTTCGTTGGAATGGAATGGGAAGCATGGACTTCGGGCATGACAGTATCCTCCTGAACCACGAGAGTGGCTGGAAAATCATTCTCGTCGATTCGGAAGGGGAGAGTCTGTACTATATTGCGCATTTCAAAGTCGGCAGGCGAGAACCGCGCCGACTTACCGTGTCTCCCTGGCAAGCCGCGCCGATAAAGCCGGCGGCACCGCATCCATGGGATATCCCAGCCTCTTCCACTCGTCGTAGCCGCCGCGCAGCGGGCGCACGCGCAGAATGCCGAGATTGAGGAGTGTCATGGCGGTCTTGGCGGCTGTGGCCTCGCTGGGACAGGTGCAGAAGAG
>PLPA01000116.1:0-18627 GCA_003159355.1 Acidobacteriaceae bacterium
TGGTCGCCATCACCCGCAAGCGCGTCAAGCAATCGCTGGAGCGCACGCTCAGTGTCCCGTGCCCAACCTGCCAGGCCACCGGCATGGTCAAGAGCCCGACCACCGTCTGCAACGAAATCTACACCGAGCTGCGCAAGATGAAGAAGCACTTCGAGGGCGCGGACGTTCTGCTGCGCGTCAACCCGGAAACGGTCAAGGTGCTCAAATCCAACAACGCCAGTTGGCTCACCGAATACGAGGAGTTGGTCGGCAAGAACATCCTCATCAAGAGCGACGCCACGCTACATCCCGAGCAATTCGACATACAGGGCTGATCGCACAAGCAATCACAAAAAAGACCGGCCAGCCAGCCGGTCTTTTTTGTTGGAGGGAGGGAAACAACGCCCCTCAACCAGCCTGATTCATCAGCAGCAGGGGAAGCAGCAACTCGCTATGCCGCTTTGAATCCACCTGCAGCGTCAGTGTCTGCTGCTTCTTATCGCGCAGCACGGTCACCTGCACCGGCTTGCCCTGGTTCGAGCGCAGCGCCCGCTCCCAGTCGCCCAGCGTGGTAATGCTGTCGGGACCCACCTTGAGAATCACGTCGAAGGCCTTCAGCCCGGCCGCGGCGGCCTCGCTCTTGTGCGCCACTCCCTTGACCATCAGCCCGCTGGGCACGCCCAGGTACTCGGCCATCTGCGAGGTCAGCGGCTCCACCAGCGCGCCCACATTCAGGCTGCTGCCGAAGAACGGCATATGAAACCCGCCCGGCAGCGGCGCGTCGCCATTGGTCAGAATCCCCATCCCCGGACCCGGCGCAAAGACGTCTCCGCCATTGCCCAGCTTGTTCCACACATCCTGTTCCATCGCCNNNNTTCAGCTTGACCACCACGTCGTTGACCTTCAGCCCGATCTGCCCCGCCGGCGCGTCATGATCGATCAGCGTGATGACGGCTCCGCGAACCTCCTTCAGCTTCAGCGCCTGCGCCTTCTCCTGGTCCACGTCCGCAAGATCAACGCCCAAATAGCCCTGCGAATTGGAGTGCAGCAGCACGCTGGGCTCCTGGATGAGATCGACAATCCCCCGCTTTTGCGCATGAGCGCTCGAAGGCGTTATCGCCGCCAGCAACACCACAACACCAAAACTCCAAGACAGCCTCAATAAGTGATTCATCTCTTCTTCTCCTACGCATCCCGGCTGCCCCGCACTCTTTTCGTGACGATGCGATCGCCGACGGGAGTTATTCCGCTTATTGAATCTCCGGAACGCTATCCAAAACCTGCCGCGAAACCGTCCTGATGTACGGATTCCGGTCCGTATTCGCCACCGAGTGCAGCACCTGCCGCACGCTCGTGTCGCCCTCCACCGGCTCCAGAATGTTGATCGCGGCGGTGCGAATCCGCGGGTCGGAGTCGTTCATCAGCGCCTCCAGGACCGCATCCCGCACCCGCATATCCTCGGCCACGTACGGTTCCAGACCCTCCAGCGCCTTCTTGCGCACACTCTCATTCTTGTCGTAGCGTAGCGCCACCATCAGCGCATCGCGAATTCCCGCCGTCTTGCAGCCGTGCCCGGCCTTGCACTCGGCCGCCATCAGCCCCACCGAGTCGTCCCGCACCCCTGTCGACGCCGAATTCTGGCTGGCCAGCATCAGCAACTGCCGAATCGCCGGATCGTCCAGCGAACCCTCGATCCGCTGCGGCACTAGCTGGTTATAGCGCACCTCTACCCTATGGCTGTTCGGCTGCCGCACAATGCTGGAAATGCTGGCAATCTCCGCAGGCGCGGCGACTCCCGCCAGCGCCTGCGCCGGCTGAGCCTGCACCCGCGCCGCCATGGTGTGGCCCGCGCGATTCCCGGCCAGCTTGTACTCGCCCAGCGAACCCGCCCCCACGCCCGCCAGCAACAGCAGACAAGCCGCCACCGGCGCAGCCTGCAAGCTGGCGAAACCATTCATGATTCGCTGGCCCAGACGCTCATACCAGCGCCACGGCGGCAGCGCGTCCAGCGCTTCTTCCAGGCGCATCCGCGCGCGCGCAACCAGGTTCGCTTCCGGTTCAGCCGCCGGATGCGCGTCCATCAGCAGCTTCAGCGCCAGCAGTTGCTCCCGATCCTTGACGCACTCCGGGCAGCCGCCCATGTGCCGCTCCAGCTCGTGGGCCTGCTCGTCGCCCAGCTCCCCATAAGCTGCCGTCACAATCCGCTCATGTGCTACTTCGCAATTCATCGCTACGTCCTTCCAGCCTCAAAAAACTGCTCTCAGCGCCCCACCATCCGGCTCCCTCCAAAATGCGGAGAAGATGCCACCAGCGCCTCTACCGCAACCCCGCCAACTGTGTTCTCAACTTCTTCGTAGCCCGGAAGAGCGTATTCTTGGCGGTCTCTTCCGTGGTGCTCAGCATCTCCCCAATCGTCCGCAACCGCAGCCCCTGGTAGTGCTTCAATTCAAAAACCATCCGCTCCCGCGGCGTCAGCTTCTCCAGCGCCGATTGAATCCGCTCCCCCAGCGCCTTGCGCTCCAGCTCCTTGGCCGGGTTCGAAAACGACCGGTCATCCGAGACCGAAGCCAGCAGGTCAAACTCGTCCCCGGAGTGGTCCACCAGCACCGTGTTGCTCTCGCGCCGCGTCTTGCGCCGCCGCATCTGGTCCAGGCAAAGATTCGTCACAATCCGGTAAATCCACGTGTAAAACGAACACTCGAAGCGGAAATTCCCAATGTACCGGTAAGCCTTCAAAAATGCTTCCTGAAAAATGTCCTCGGCGTCGTGCTCGCTCCCGGTCAGGTGCAGCGCCAGCCTGAGCACCTGCTGTTCATACTGCCGGATCAGCGTGTCGAAGGCCGCCCGCGAACCCGCCTGCGCCTCGCGGATCAGCTCCATCTCCGGCGCGCGCGCCTGCATCCGCTCCTCGGCGGTCTTCGCCCCGTTATTTGCCCTGGTTGCAGCCATGCCTGAGGAGGATTGTACCCTCCGGGCCGCCGGCCAAACCACGCCAGCCGGGACACGAACCGGGGAAACCGGGTAAATCATCGCATCCGTTGCCATCGATTCCGCTCCGGGGATTGGGGAGTCTCCGCACTCCGATAGACGCGATGCGCCTCTGTAGGTAAGCAGCCAAATTCTTTAGGTTGGCATCATTAAACCGCGCCGAATCGTGTCATTTTCTCAATAGAACTGTCCATCTGAGAGGAGCGAGCCGAAGGCGGTTGGCCCCACCGCAGGTGGCACCCGCTACACTAAAAAGCGATGAACAATACTCTTTTCCCCGATCCCGCGGCCGACTCCGCCGACTGGCTCATCGCTCATTGTGACGGCGGTTCGCGCGGCAATCCCGGCCCCTCCGGCTACGGCGCCGTCATTGAAGACTCAAAGGGCCGCGTCCTGGCCGAGTTGAGCGAGTTCGTCGGCATCCAAACCAACAACTTCGCCGAGTACTCCGGCCTGCTCGGTGTCTTGCGCTGGGCCATCGAACATGGCGCGAAGCGCCTGCGCGTGATCTCCGACTCCGAGCTGATGGTCAAGCAGATGCAGGGCAAGTACGCGGTGAAGAGCCCCATCCTCCGCCCGCTCTTTGAGGAAGCCCGCAAGCTCTCCCGCCGCCTCGACAGCTTCGAGATGCGCCACACCCTACGCGGCGGCAACAAAACAGCCGACCGCCTGGCCAACGAAGCCATGGACCGCGGCATGGGGAAAAGACAGGGATCAGGGATCAGGGAACAGGGATCAGAAAGCGGCATGGGCTGGTCTGCAATTCCGCAAGTTGGCAAGCCAGCGGACTTCGAGGCCGCACGACAGCAGTCCGCCCGGCCAGCAAGTCAGCCAGCCAGCCGGATCGCAACTCCGCCCGCGCCGCGCCCCGCTCCGCCGCCAGCCGCCAAACCCGCCCGCCAAATCCTCGAGGGCTACGTAAAAGACGGCGTAGTCCACTTATTAGGCGGCGAACTCCCCGACGGCATCTTCGTAAAAATCATCCGCGAATAGCGAAATCTCCCAGCTCTCAAAATCGAGACCTGGTGTCCCCGCGATTTTACTTGACATTGTAAACAGTATCGTTTACATCTAATCCATGAAGAGCTCCGAATTCAAACGGTGGCTGGAGAAGCAGGGCGCGACTTTCACGAGCGGCAAGGGATCGCATCTGAAGGTCGAACTGAACGGCCGATTCTCTGTCATGCCGATGCACAAGAGCAAGGAAATTGGAACCGGGCTCGTTGCGAAGATCAAAAAAGACTTAGGCCTCAAATAGGAGAAAATATGTTGGCATATCCCGTTGAACTCACGCCGGATGGAAAGTTTTTGATGGTCACTTTCCCTGATATTCCCGAAGCCAACTCGCAGGGCGATAGCGTCGAGGACGCCTTGAAGATGGCAGCGGACGCTCTGGAAACGGCGCTCGATTTCTACTTCGACGCGGGCCGTCCGGTCCCCGTCCCGTCGAAACCGAAGCGCGGTCAACATACGGTTGAACTTCGGGCCAGCGTTGCCGCTAAGGTTCTGCTTCTGAATGAGATGTCTAGCCAGAAGGTACGCCCTTCAGAGCTTGCTCGACGGCTGTGCGTCACCCGCCAAGAGGTGAACCGCCTTATAGATAGGCGCTACACATCGAAGATCGACGGGATCGCCGGCGCGCTCAAGGCGCTGGGGAAAACGCTGGAGATGAGGGCGGTCTAGTCGAGGCTGATCTTGACAGGGCTGGCTAGAGCCTCACGCAATTCGGGGTCCGATAGCTTGTTGCCCGCCAAGCCCGCCCGCCAAATCCTCGAAGGCTACGTAAAAGACGACGTCGTCCACTTATTAGGAGGCGAACTCCCCGACGGCATCTTCGTAAAGATCATTCGCGAGTAACCCGGTAAAAAGCTGGGCACTCCAATAACTCTGTCATCCTGAGCGTAGCGCAGCGGAGTCGAAGGACCTGTGATTGCTTTTCGTCAGCCGGATTGTCTGTAACTACAGCTATTTATGGATTTCAATTTCGATAGGCCCGTACTCATGAGCGCCTGACACTTTAAACTGGCCGTTTTGCCACTGGTACCGCGTACGCACGAATCCAGAAGAGCAGCAATCCCCTATGCTTTTCTTGAGGTCAGATAACTCGAAAACCAGCTTTCCGCGCTCGCCGTAAACCCTGGAGAGGCCGGAATCGGCACGGCTGCCAGTATGACAGTAGGCCAGCAATTTCGGCTTGCCATCAGCAAATGAATAGATATAAACGTAGTTGGTTGTCTGAGTACCACCAGTCAGGTATCTCAGCACAATAATTGCATCCTCCTTTCCTTCACCCGTCACGTCGGCAAAATCAACAGTCTGTAACGTAAAGCCTGCAAACTGCGAATACTCCTGCCCGTCCATCACAAAGCTCGACACCTTCTCAAGGTCGTCCCCGTTTACCAAATGAATGGGCTTTCTATTCGAATAGCCATCCTTCGGATTGCCCAGCCATTTCAGCTCGCTATGCCCAAGCAGAGGACCACTCAAAGGATAGTTGAAGTTCTTGAAATCAACTTGACGTATGCTTTTCTGAGCATAGACCAACCCAGAGGAGATAAAAATCACTACTGCGAAGACAAGGAGGCGTATAAACAAATCATACCGCATATAGCTGTGACTTGTATTCTCCAGACGACTCCAGCTTTGATTCGGAGTCTCGCTAACTTCGCTAGCAACGCTAACTCCGCTCATCTCACGCCTTCCGCCCCAGATCGTTGCGCCACGCATGTCCGCCGCGCGCAATCAGATGATCGGCGCACTCCGGACCCCACGACCCGGCGGCGTAGTTAGGAAACTTCTCCGGCTTTTTGGCCGCCCAGGCCTCCAGAATCGGCGTAAACAGCGCCCAGGTCGTCTCCACGCCGTCGCGGTGCGAGAAGAGCGTCTGGTCACCCAGCATCGCGTCCAGCAGCAGCCGCTCATAGCCATTCGCGCTCGACTTGCCAAAGGCCTCCGCGTAGTCGAAGTCCATATGCACCGGGCAGACGTCCATCTCCATTGTCGTCGGAACCTTGGCTCCAAAGCGCAGCGCAATTCCCTCATCCGGCTGAATGCGAATCGTCAGCAAGTTAGGCTTGATGACCTGGCAAACCGCGCGCGAAGCCAGCCGGTCGAAGATCAGCAGCGGTGGCTGCTTGAATTGAATGCTGATCTCTGTCGCCCGCTTTTGCATCCGCTTGCCCGCGCGCAGGTAGAACGGAACCCCCGCCCAGCGCCAGTTTTCTATCTCCACCCGCGCCGCGGCATAAGTCTCCGCGCCCGACTGGGGACTGACGCGCGCCTCGTCCCTGTAACTCACGACATCCTGCCCGTCAATCTGCCCAGCTCCATACTGGCCGCGCACAACATCCAAAATTGGAATAGACGGAATCGCCCGCCAGACCTTCAGCTTCTCGCGCCTGACGCTCTCCGCCTCAAAGCTCGAAGGCGGTTCCAGCGCCACCAGACTTACTAACTCCATCACGTGATTCTGCACCACGTCGCGCAGCGCGCCCGCCTTCTCATAGAACGGCCCGCGCCCCTCCACACCCAGGGTTTCGGCAACCGTAATCTGCACGTGATCGATATAATTCCGGTTCCAGATCGGCTCGAAGATTCCATTGGCAAAGCGGAAAACTAATATATTCTGAACAGTTTCCTTGCCTAGGTAGTGGTCGATGCGAAAAACCTGATCCTCGCGGAAGACGGCGTTCACCTGGCAGTTCAGCGCGCGCGCGGAATCAAGGTCATGGCCGAAGGGCTTTTCAATCACCACCGCCGCTGTGCCCCGCTCCGGCTGTGCCATTCCCTGCGCGCCAAGATTTTCAATAATCGACGCAAAATTCTCCGGCGCCGTCGCCAGATAATAGAGCCGCTTGCCGCCGATTCCTTTTTCCTCGGCAATGCGCTCTAACTCCGACTTTAGCCTCGCATAATCTTCCCGCACGTCAAAGCGCAGCGGAAAGTAACGGATGCGGCTGATAAAGTTATCCAGCTTCGGGTCGCCTGCCGGTAAGCCGTCGAACTCGATAATGCCGCCGCGCATATCTTCGGCAAACTCATCGCCCAGCGCCCGCCGCGCCACGCCCACAATGGCAAACTTCTCCGGCAACAGGCCAGCCTGCTCCAGATGGAAGAGCGCCGGCAGCAGCTTGCGCCGGGTCAAGTCGCCCGAAGCGCCGAAGATCACCAGAATCCCCGCCTCCGGAATCCTCTCGCTGCCATGAGGAATCTGGGAAAGATCCTCCGGGCTCACGCTTATCTGTGCCGTCGCCATCGCTGCCTCGCCCTCCATGCTTGCTTCGCGATTGAATTAAGCCTGGTTAGCAGTACCGTCCTAACGCTGATACTTGGCCTCGATGGCCAGCACCTTCTTGAAGCGCCGCACGAACCGCTCTTCCGTGGCGATGAACTTAGCCCCAATAAACCGGTCCACCACCTCAAAGGCCAGCGCCGAGCCGATGATGCGCGCGCCCAGCACGCAGACGTTCATATCATCATGCTCCACGCCCTGGTGCGCCGAATACGTATCGTGGCACATCCCGGCGCGAATTCCCGGAATCTTGTTAGCCGCCACGCACACCCCCACACCCGAGCCGCAGATAAGAATCCCGCGCGGCGCAACGCCCTGCTTCAGCGCCAGCCCAACCTTTTCGGCAAAGTCGGGGTAGTCGTCGGGGTTGTCAGCGTTATAAGCCCCCAGGTCCACCACCTCGTGGCCTGCCTTGGCCAGATAGGCGCGAACTTCCTCCTTCAGAGAAAATCCCGCATGGTCGGATGCGATGACGAGTTTCACTTGTGACCCTTTCTAGCGGTGTTAGCCGAGTTAGCAGATCCATCGCGGTGAACGGCTAACTCCGCTAACACGCGCGAAGCGCGTCTAACTCCACTTCCGCCTACTTCACCAGCTTCTTAGCCCGAGCCGCAATGTTCGCCGCGCTGAATCCCAACTCCGCCATGACCTTCGGCCCCGGCGCCGAGGCCCCAAAGCGGTCAAGTCCGATCACATCGCCGTCCAGGCCCACGTACTTCCACCAGCCCTGCGTCGAACCAGCCTCAACGGCCAGCCTGGGCACGCCAGCCGGCAGCACGCTGGCCTTGTACTCCGCCGATTGCTCCTCGAAGAGCTTCCAGCTTGGAAAGCTCACCACCCGCGCCTGAATTCCCTCAGCCGCGAGCAGCTTTGCCGCCTCCAGGCAGGGCCAAACCTCACTGCCCGCGCCGATCAGCACCAATTGGGGCTTCTCCGCCTCCTGCAAGATGTACGCGCCCTTGCTCACCCCGGCATACAAGTCGTGCGCCGCTGGATCAATCACCGGCAGATTCTGCCGGGTCAGCGCAAAGAAACATGGCCCCTTGCGTTCCAGGGCCAGCCGCCAGGCCGCCGCCGTCTCGTTCGCGTCCGCGGGCCGGAAGTCTGTCAGCCCCGGAACCGCACGTAAGCCCATCAGTTGCTCGATCGGTTGATGCGTTGGCCCATCCTCGCCCAAAGCAATCGTGTCGTGGGTAAAAATGAACAGCGAATGCGCCTGCATCAGCGCCGCCAGCCGTATCGCCGGCTTGGCATAATCCGAAAAGACAAAGAAGGTCGATCCAAAGGAAATCAGACCCCCATGCGCGGCCATTCCGTTCACCGCCGCGCACATTCCAAACTCGCGCACCCCGAAGAAGACGTTCCGCCCGGCCGGGTCCACATGGAAACTCTCCCCCGGCTGGAAGATCGTCCGTGTCGAAGAGGTCAAGTCCGCCGCTCCGCCAAACAGCTCCGGCACTTGCTCGGCAATTGCATTCAGTATCATGCCGCCGGCGTTTCGCGTGGCAATCGCCTTATCCGCCGGAAAGCTGGGAATCGCCTTCTCCCATCCCGCCTTGAGTTCGCCCTTCTGGGTGCGCTCAAACTCCGCCGCCAGCTCTGGATTGGCCGCTGCGTAGCCGGCAAACAGCTTCTTCCACTCCGCCTCCGAACCCGCGCCGCGCTCCATAGCCTCACGCCAATTCTTGAGCGCATCATCGGGCACCAGAAAGCTCTGATCCTCGGGGAAACCGAAGAACTTCTTGGTCGCTGCCACGGCCTCCGCGCCCAGCGGCTCGCCATGCGACTTGTTCGAGCCCGCCTTGGGGCTGCCATAGCCGATGATCGTCCGTACCGCAATGATCGACGGCCTGCCGGTCTCCGCCTTGGCCGCTTCAACCGCCGCTTCAATCGCCGCCAGATCGTTGCCGTCCGCCACCCGCTGCACGTGCCAGTGATAGGCCTCGAAGCGCTTCAGGGCGTCATCGGTGTAACTCAGGCTCGTCGGCCCATCCAGCGAAATCAAATTATCGTCATAAAGAAAAATCAGCTTGCCCAGAGCCAGCGTTCCGGCCAGCGAGGCCGCCTCGTGCGAGACGCCTTCCATCAGGTCGCCATCGCCCAGCATCGCATACGTGTGGTGATCCACCACCTCAAAGCCCGGCCGGTTGTAGACGGCGGCCAGATGTTTCTCCGCCATCGCCATGCCCACGGCCATCGCAATCCCCTGGCCCAGCGGCCCGGTGGTGACCTCCACGCCGTCTGTATGGCCGCGCTCCGGATGCCCCGGCGTCCGCGAGCCCCACTGACGGAAGCTCTTCAAATCATCGAGCGTCAGGTCGTAGCCAGTCAGAAACAGCGTCCCGTAGAGCAGCGCCGAGGCGTGGCCATTCGAGAGCACGAATCGGTCGCGATCCGCCCACCTGGAGTGCTTCGGGTTGTGCTTCATCAGCTTGTGGAAGAGCAAATACGCCATGGGCGCGCAGCCCAGCGGGGCGCCGGGATGGCCGCTATTGGCCTTCTGCACAGTGTCCACCGCCAGCAGCCGCAGTGTGTCAATGGACAGTTGATCAAGGGAGGATTCCGTGAGTGTCGAAGTCATGCCTGTATTGTACCCAAAGCCAGCGGCGCATCGCTGTAAACTTCGGTGTCGCGAGCCGGATAGAACGCGGCCTTTTTGTTGTAATCCTCTTGTCCCAGTCTGGATACGCCAACTTTCTCGCACCTTCGCGCCGCTTCGCGCATCCATTAGGCATAAGGTCATGCTGGCAGGCGTGAAGATTCTATTTCACCCCGCCGCCAAAATGACCAGACTTTGCTTTTCAACGCAGAACACTGCCCAACCCGCATCACCCAAGACGAAGGAGATTTCCCCGATGGCTTACGAACTCGCACCGCTGCCTTACGACTACGCCGCCCTCGAACCGTTCATCGACACCGAGACGATGAAGATTCATCACGACAAGCACCACCAGGCCTACGTCAACAACCTCAATGCACTGCTCGCCAACCACCCCGAGCTGGCCGCAAAACCCATCGACGACCTCATCCGCGACCTGGCACAGGTTCCCGAAGAGATTCGCACTGGCGTCAAAAATAACGCAGGCGGCCACGCCAACCACACCGCTTTCTGGAAGCTGATGGGCCCGGTCGGCTCAGACGGCGTTGGCGGTGCTCCCTCAGGCCCCATCGCCGCCCAGATCACCGCCGACTTCGGCGACTTTGAGGCCTTCAAGAAGGCCTTCAATGAAACCACCGCCAAGCAATTCGGCTCNNTATCCCATCCTGCTCAACGACATTTGGGAGCACGCCTACTATCTCAAGTACCAGAACCGCCGCCCCGACTATCTCGCCGCCTGGTGGAATGTTGTCAACTGGCACGAAGTCAATCGCCGCTTCGCCCTCGCCAAAGGCTGAAGAGCAGGGTCGGGGAACAGGCAACCCCGGCGTAAATTGCCGCATTGAAGGGTATGGGCTGGTTGGCCGGGGTTTCCAACCCCGGCACAACCCATCCAGCTTTTCTTGAAGACAATCGCGAGGCGATATAGCAGTCGATTAACTTTTGCTCTGAACAGAACCATGAAGCAGAGTGGCTTATGAAAGAAGCCGCTTTTCAACTAAGCCGCCAGGGTTCTCAAACTCGCCGGCGCTTTCCGCTGCGGCATGAGTACAGGAATACGAACGGTGGAGACGCATACAGACTGATGCTCTTCCAGTTCGTAGCGGGCGCGCTCCATCTCGACATTCATCTGGGCCGCGTGTCTCGTGCTGACCCGATAACACACCGAGGAGCGTGCCTCGATGTACTCACTGCGCCGGGCTATATATGCTTGCTCCAAACTTGCGCAGACTAAGCAGCCCATACCTGTCCTCTCCCGTCTTTCACCAGCCCAGCCAGGGCTGAAGTTATGCTGCATCAAGAAGGAAATCCATAATATTGGGTTGACTTTTGCGGTTCTTTGACCCCGGCTCCATATCGGCCTGCCCGCCCGATCATGGCGATGAACAGGCTGGAGTTAGAATGTTCCAGCATGAAGTCTTCGGCAAAAGAAGACTTCCTCTTGCCTGCTCCTACCAGTTCGGTCCCGGATAAATTGCTGTGATCGGCCTCTCCCGCCGGCCTGAACGAATTGCGACTCTTGTTCCGGCCAGCCGATAGACAATCCCTTGCTTCGCATTCCTTGAGGTGGCCCATAATGTATCTCCAATCGCTTGGTTGCTTGTTCCAGCATGCTCGCCTCGAACAAAAGTCGAAAGGCCCGCGGCAAGAAGAAAGTGACTTGATTGCTTCAATCAAAGCATGCCCGGAATAACGCACACTTCTCCCGTTCCGTGGCATGAGAACTTTCCAAGGCGGCAACAGTGGCTTGCTTCGATTGTTATTGAGGCTTGGAATCCAACCAAGGAAAAGCCTCATAGGGACAAATGCACAAAAGACGTACTTCAGTGGTCTGCCTGTGTTCAGGCAATCTGAACGAGGATAAGTGAGTCTCTCTCTTATCAATGTTACGCTGATTGATTCGCGCGTCAAGCAGTATTTTGTGAATATTCCGCTAAGGTATCCTGTCGCGCCGGTTCCGCAGGAAGAACCATCTGCGCCGCCGCCATCGCTGCCTCCAGGTTGACCGAGAGTTGCAGGCCGCCTCTTCATTGCCCAGGCTGCCTCGGTACAACCATGGAAATCGCACCTCCTCGGCCTTCCATCAGGAGCAGGTTGGCTCCGATGAAACGAAGGGAGTGTTCAGTGCGGAAATGATCCGTACCGCGACCTTCCATCCGGGTTGCTCGCCATCCGCGGCAGGCGGAGTCTATTAGAGAGGGGGAGGAGGGCGTGCCGGAAGAGCTTCCTGCCGGTTGCCACCCTGTCCTGATACACTTTTCATTGGAGTTTCGCGAGCGCGTTTCGTCAATCTGCTTGAGAGTTGAGCTGTCGCCGGAATCGGCGGCGGCGAGGGAAAGTTTGCGATAACCCAAATTCTCCGATGGGTTCGGAAGAGACCGTTCCGCGGTTCGACAAGGCGGGGCGGGGAGGTTTCATGCGGCGGTTTCTGACGCTTGTTTGTTTGTTGTGCCTGGCCATTCCGGCCGGGATTTCGATCTCCGGCTGCACCCGCGACCCGGGCGTGGACTACTGCAATGGCCTGGGTTACGGGATGAAGGTCACGGATGTGGCCGCGATCACGCTCGCCCCCGCCACCACCGGTATCTCCCTGGCCTACGGACAGACGCGACAGCTCTCCGCGCCTGCGGCCGTTACCTGCAAGGGCTCTTCGGCCACCGTGACCGCATACTCCTACGGCACCTCCAACAACCAGTTGGTGGACATCACGCCGACCGGCATTCTGTGCGCTGGCACGTGGAACCGGAACTCGGGCGGCGGCATCCCCAACTACACTATCTGCAGCCCGCCCAGTCCTTTGCCCTCGACCGGCGGCCTGCCCTACGCCACGGCCTATGTCACAGCCTCTGCTCATTCGATAGTCTCCAATCCGGTGGAAGTTTTCGTGCATGCCACGGTTACCACCGTCAGTCTGGTTACCGAGCCCTTGTCCGGAACCGCGCAGCAGTGCTTCTCGCAAGGCACTCAGACTACGCTCGACGCGCAGGCGTGCTATGCAAACAGCAGCAACCAGCAGACGTTGCTCTGCGCGCCGCCTTCGGTCACCAGCTCTTCATCTCCCACCCTGGCCTGCCCATTGCCCACTGTCAATGGCCAACAAATAGCCCTATCCTCGATCCCCAGTTGCACTGCGGCCATCGGCACGCTGACCTACAACGTGGGCACATCCTCTATCGCCTCCATTGCCACCAGCACCACCTCAAGCCAGGTAACGATCACCGCGGGACTGCCAGGCACCACCACAATCACCGCGTCGGTGGCCGGCTCGGGATCGTCGGCCGGCTACTTCTCCACTTGCCCACCGAAATCGATCTCCGTGACTCTTGCCAATGGCGATACCGCGGGCACCATCACCGAGGGCGTGACGCAGAATCTGGTTACCACTGTCACCGACACCCAGGGAAATTCCATCTCCGGCCTGACTTTGGACTACCAGTCCACCGACCCGATCGACATCTCGGCGAGTAGCGGCGGAGCCATCTCCACCAACTTCCCCGGCGTGGCTTCGGTCTATGCCATCTGCCAGCCCTCCAGTTGCAATCCTTCTCCCCTCAGTGAGTTCGGCTTGTTTGGAACCGGCTTGCCCATTTCCTCGAAACCGGTCAAGATCACTACTCCAGGCAAGGCCAGCGACTACGCCTGGTTCGCGGCGCCGGGTCAGTCGCAGTACGTCTTTCCTGTCGAGCTGCTCTCGGGAACGATCGGCTCCTTAGCGCGTCTGCCGTATGTGCCGAACTCGATGATGATGGACCGGCTGGGCAGCAGTATCTACTTCGGATCCTCCCACGAGTTGATGATCTTCAGCACCGCGTCCAGCACAGTCATCACGCTGAACATCTCTTTTCCCGGCGTAGTGCTGGCCGTGGCGCCGGACGGCTCGACCGTGCTCATCAACGACCAGGAGCGCCAGCTCTTCTACCTCTATAACACGGCCAATTCCAGCAGTTCCACGACCTTTGGCGGCATGGGCAGCGCCGCTTCCTGGACCCCCGACGCGAAGACACTCTACATCACCGACAGCGCGGCTCTGGGCGGCAACCATTCCGATATGTTATATGTCTACAACATCAACACCGGCTGGACCACCCATGCTCTGCCTTGTTCCGTTTACAATGCCATCACCTGCCCGTCTCCCTCCACGGGCGCGCAGGGCCTGGCGATTACCATCCCCAGCGTGGGCGCCTATCTGAGCGGCAGTAATACCGTAGCTCACACCTGGTGCCCCACCGGCACGGCGGACAACTACGCCAGCATGATCTTCTATCCGCAGAGCGATTCCATTCCCGCGCAGACCGACGTGCTGGCCGCCACCACCGATGGAGAACACATCCTGGGCGTGGCTATGACTGACGGCGGCCTGACGCTCAACGATATTGGTGTCGCAATTACCCCTGCCGAATGCACCTTGACCGCCCCGCTCTCCACCAACCCAACGCTGCTTACGCCTACGCCGCTCAGCGTCAATACCGATGCGGTCGCAGTCAATCAAGTGGTGCCGTCTCCAGTTTCCAATCTGGCATTTATCACGTATTTCCCGCCCGTGACCGGCGCCACAACGGGCGCTTCGCTGCCCTACTATGTTCCGGGCGCCTACACGCCCGGCAGCCCTTACACGGCGAACCCGGTGAAATACATTACTCTCACCGGAAACTCAGCCATCACCGCGCCGCTGGCAGGCGCCTTCGCCCCCGACGACTCGCTCTTCTTCGTCTCCACCGCGGGTGACAACATGATTCACTACATCAGCGTGCCGACACTGACCGACACGCAGCAGATCAGCCCCAATCTGCCGGCCTGCACGCCTGTCTCCGCTGGTGGCAACGACCTCGGCTGCACGTATACCGGCAGCGGCGCCATCGTTCCGGCCACCACCATCGCTGTCAAGCCGCGCTCCACCACCTAGCCGCGGCGCAGGCTACAGCCAAGAAGGCCGGCCTCGCGCCGGCCTTCTTGGCTTGCCGTCCCCATCCTCCTTCCGTACCCCTGTCATCCTGAGCGGAGCGTAGCGGAGTCGAAGGATCTGCGTCTCGTTTTCCGCCGCAAGTTACAAGAGTGGGGAACCACGAACCAAATCCGCCTTCTTCTCTTGCAGACTCGCTGTGTGGCAATCCATTTCCCCGGCCCCCGCACGATAGAATCAAATCATGATCAAGGGGATTTCCTTTCTTCGTCAAGCGGGCAGCCGGGCGGCTTATAACCGGCTGGCGAGCTTCTTTTCCGCGCTGGGTTTTGCTCCCGGCAAAGGATGGAACGACGACCACCCCAACGACGAAGACCTGTCGTCGGGGACCCCGGTCAGCCATGGCGCATCCTTCCTGGCGCCGCTCGGCAATCTCGAATTCGTGGATGGCCAGTTTCCCTCGACCGCTGATGTGCTGGTCGAGGTGACCGCGTTGGACGCCGTCCATCAGGCTGCTCAAACCTGGCTGCGCGCTGAAGGAGGCGAAGCTGCCGAAGCGCGCCTCTCTCCCATCGCGGAGACCCACTGGAAGTCGCGCCTCTTCACCGTCGAGCCCGTCCCGGGTTTTGCGTTTTCTTTCTGGGCTTGGACCGATCCGCTCAAGGGCAAGCCGGTGGCTGTTGAAGGCGATCTCTCCGCCGCGGGCATGAAGTTTGGCGTCGTTGTCGCCCGCTGGAATGCGGTGATTACCGAGCGGCTGCTGGAAGGCTCTCTGGATGCCCTGCTGCGCAGCGGCGCCCAGCGCAGCGAGATCGAAGTCGTCCGCGTTCCCGGCGCATGGGAGATTCCTTCGGCCGCCCGCACCCTTGCCAACTCAGGCCGTGTGGACGCCATCATCACCCTTGGCTGCCTGTTGCGCGGCGAGACCGCCCATTACGAGGCCATCTATAACGAAGTCGCCCGCGGCA
The DNA here is from genome assembly GCA_003159355.1 of Acidobacteriaceae bacterium. Lineage (GTDB taxonomy): Bacteria > Acidobacteriota > Terriglobia > Terriglobales > Acidobacteriaceae > Telmatobacter. The sequence goes on from PLPA01000116.1 coordinate 15,726, forward strand.
TCGGCCAGTCGCAGCAGGAGAGTGGCATTCCCCACAGCTTTGGCGTGCTTACCTGCGAAACGCTGGAGCAGGCGCTCAACCGCGCCGGCATCAAGGCCGGCAACAAGGGCTTTGAAGCCGCCGTCGCCGCCATCGAGATGGTCAGCCTGAGCCGGAAGATCAAGCAAGGCGGCCCAGCTTGACCGCCGGGCAGCATCCCGCGTCGGGAGGACGCCGCAAGTCGCGCGAGCTGGCCATGCAGATGCTTTATCAGGCGGACATCGGCAAGCAGACCCCCGACCAGGTCCGCGCCAACTTCTGGAAGGCCGCCGATGAGGTCGAGCCCGAGGTCCGCGGCTTTGCCGAAGACCTCTTCCGCGTGGCCGTCGAGCACCAGGAGCGGATCGACGAGCTGCTCGTTGCCAACTCCAAGCACTGGCGGCTGGAGCGAATGCCCGCCGTCGACCGCAATCTGCTGCGCATGGCCGTCGGCGAGATGCTCGGCTTCAAAGCCACGCCCTTCCCCATCGTCATCAACGAAGCCCTGGAGATCGGCCGCCGCTTCTCCGCCCCCGAGTCCATCAACTTCCTCAACGGAATGCTGGACGCGATTGCCCGCAGCCTGATCGGCAAGTAGCTTGTTGCTATCCAAAATCTCAAAAGCCGGGCCTGGGGCATCCGGCTGTGCGCAAGTTGAAGAGCTTTACAAAATGCAAAGCTCTTCCCTTGAATCTTTTCAATTTGTAAAGTATCATGAGGATAACCCGAAGATTTGCAATATAGATTCTTGAGCGGCGCGCTTTGGAGAGACCTCCATGCAAGTGATTACCCGCAGGCACTTGGTTGAAGCCGGTGAGCAATATCCAGATGCGGCGAGACAAATTCTGGCTTGGTACAGGATCGCCAATCACGCGCGTTGGCGGAACTTTCTGGAAGTAAGACAGGTCTTCAAAAATGCCGATGAGGTAGGCGGATACGCGATCTTCAATATCTGCCAGAACCGTTACCGGCTGGTCACGATCATTCACTACGCGAGAGAGAAGCGAGGCCGCGTCACTCAGGGCCGCGTTTATATCCGGTCATTCCTGACGCACAAGCAATACGACAGCAAGGTGAATTGGGACAAAGGGGTGAAGCGATGAGCACGGCGTTTGCAAATCCGACCGAGATGATTCGGCAGGGAGCTCCCCGGCTGATCCACAGTGAGGACGAACTTACTCAATATACCCAGGCTCTCTTCGATCTGACGGCGAAACCCGATCCAACGCCGGACGAGGAAGAAGCCATTGAGCTGATCTCCCTCCTGATCGATCACTACGAGACCGAGCATTACCCTTTGCCGGAGGCAGAACCCGCCGAGGTGTTGCGCTTTCTGCTGGAGCAGAATAGCCTCTCGCAGCGCGACATTGCTCCGGAGTTAGGAAGCGAAAGCACCGTCTCGCTGGTCCTCTCCGGCAAGCGCCAGTTGAACCGCGATCATATCGCGCGGCTGAGCCGGCGGTTCAACGTATCCCCTGCGGTCTTCTTCAAAGCAGCTTCCAGCTACTAGCTTTTTTACCGGCAAGCCTCGCCCGGCCTATCGAGCACATCGTTCGTCCTTGCCCGGTTGTCATGACGCAGCGCGCCGCCCGACTTCAGAACCAGCCTTCCGTCCCGGCTGAGAAGCGGATCGAGCGTCGCGACCGCTCCCACCGGCTCACCTGCCATCGTTTGCGCGCAGTACCAATCCTTTCCGTACGCATCGCCGTTTTTATACCACCGCTGGCAACTGATGGTCGTTTTATCGGAATCCAGGTTGCAGCGATACCAAAGAAAGAGATCGTCTTTGCCGGAGCCGGCCATCGGAAAAGCGTCGGCGGGAACCTTCACCGGCCGCTTTTGCGCGTAGGCGGCCGCAAGAATCGGCCCATGCACCGCGCTGACGCATCCGCCGTCCTTGAAGTTCTCAAATTGGGAGCCGCGCTGGAGCTTCATCACAGGGCCATCGGGCGGCTTGATCCATAGGAATCGCCGGTTGAATCGAAGCTGAAGCTGCTTGCCGGCCAGTTCTTCCATGGCGGAGAACTTGCCCTCATGCAGGTAGCTTCTTCCTTCCCCCACCAGAACCTGATCGCCAAGCCGGAAGCAGAAGGCGCTGGCTGTATCGGTGAGCGCGGAGCAGCCATCGCCGCAGGGAAGATAATTCGCCGCCTCCACCAGCGTCGCCACGGAAAAAACCTTAGCCTCTTTCGCCGCAGCGCAAAGCGTCAGGCACAGCCCCGCGCAGGCGGCCAGGGCAATGCGCGGCAATGCCCTGAATCGAATCGGAAAAAAGGATTGCATCATGCGCTTTAAGGTACTACTCCCGGTTCCAATCTCGCAAACGCCAGGGGTATAGCGGTTCTCCAATTGCTGTACACAGGAACCATGCCGCAGAGTGGCTTTTCCTCAAGAAAAAGCCACCTACGACAAAACCGGTAAGGACATATGTATTGGAGAACCGCTCTAAACCACACGCCGTCCGGCCGCTCCGCGTTCCCCTGCTTGCCATCGTCCGCAAGCCGTAAAAACACGTACTCCTCCGGTATACGAGCCGGCACTGTTATTCTTGTTGGGTGATTCAGCGCTCAAGACTCAAAGGATTTGCGGCGATGGGCCTGCTGTTGGGCCTGGCTCTCGCCGCCTGCCACAAAGAAGAGCAGGCCGTCGTCGGCGTCGCCCAGACAGCCCTCACTGCCGAGCAGAAGGCGCAAGCCGCCGCTCAGGCCGCCGCCACCGAACGCGACCGCCAGCGCGCAGCCCTGGCTCTGATTCCGCTGCCCACCAAGAGCATGTATGTGGATGTGCATGAGCCGGGCGCGTGGGCCAATCCCTTCCTCTCGGTCGATGCCGGCGCCCTCAACCTGCGCATCACCCTCGCCGACGCCAACCCCAGCACCGTGGG
>PLPA01000116.1:18660-19491 GCA_003159355.1 Acidobacteriaceae bacterium
AGCCGCAAGGACCGCCCCCAGGTGCGCCGCAACCTCGAAGCCGCCATCCAGCAGCTCAACGACCTGGGCATCGTAGTCGAAGAGTGGCCCACGCGGTAAGACCGTCTTTCCGCCTAAAAATGCTCCGTACCCCACCTTTGCGCCTTTTTATTGGCGCAAAGGTGGAAAACCACGAACCTTTGACCAGCCGCACCCCATGCAACCACCCGGCACGCGCTACCATTTCATCGTGAGTACTCCGCCGATCTCGTTCTCAGCTTCGGCGGCTCTCTCTCCGGCGAGCACGGCGACGGCCAGGCTCGCGCCGCCCTTCTGACCAAGAGGAACAGGCGATTGTGTCCGTGAAGCGGTTGCTGTGTCATCAGAAGGCGGCGCGGTGGAAGAAGGAGAAGTCGAGGCGGGTGAGGCCGTCCACGGTTTGCCTCAAGAAGGAGGGGGACCAGATTAAACGGCCGAAGTGTGCCAGGATAACTTGCCAAGCGCACTAAATTGTTGATATTGTTACATATGCTCGCAATGGTTAATAGATCGGTGGAAAGTAAATCTCGGTTAAGGAACCTGTGCAATGGCGAAAAATAATATCCCGCGTCACATAGGTTTCATTCCCGATGGGAATCGACGCTGGGCTGTGGATCATGGCCTGCCAAAAGAAGCCGGATATGCTCATGGTATCAACCCGGGGTTGCTGCTGTTCGAGAAATGTAAAGAATGCGGGATCAAGGAAACTTCCATCTATTGCTTTACTCAGGACAACACCAGGCGGCCTTCCATTCAGAAACAGGCATTCAGCGAGTCCAGCGTTGCATTTGCTTTTGAGATTGCACGCCGTGG
>PLPA01000099.1 GCA_003159355.1 Acidobacteriaceae bacterium
ATCGCCACGCGCCCCGACTGGTGTATCAGCCGCCAACGCATCTGGGGCGTGCCGATTGCGGTTTTCATGTGCGAAAGCTGCCAGCTGCCGATCCTGGACCCGGCGCTCAACCGGCAGATTATCGATTTGTTCGAGCGCGAGGGCGCGGATGCGTGGCACACNNTCCGGCACAAGCTGGTTTGCCGTCTGCGAATCCGACCCGGAGTTGAAGCCCGCTTACACTTCTTTTCAGAAGAACGAAGGCACGCAAGTTCTGTACCTGGAAGGCGGCGATCAGCATCGCGGCTGGTTCCACTCCTCGCTGCTGACTTCGGTGGCGTTGCGCGGACGCGCGCCTTACTCGCACGTGGCGACGGCCGGATGGACGCTCGATGAGCAGGGCCGCGCGATGAGCAAGTCGCTCGGCAACGGCGTGGACCCGGTGGACATTGCCAACCGCATGGGCGGCGAGATCGTGCGGCTGTGGGTCGCCTCCATCGACTTCCGCGAAGACATGGCGGCCAGCGAAAACCTGATGCAGCGCTGCGCGGAAATTTATCGCAAGCTGCGCAACACCTTCCGCTTTTTGCTGGGCAATCTGCATGGCTTCGATCCGGTGCGTGACCGTGTGCCCGAAGCGGAGCTGCTGCCGCTCGACCGCTATATGCTGGCCCGCACCCGCGAGCTGACCGAGAAGGTGCGCGACTGGTACGCAGCCTTCGAGTTCCATCGCGTTTATCACGCGGTCAACGAATTCGCCATTGTGGACCTTAGCTCGTTCTATCTCGACGTGCTGAAGGATCGCCTGTACACCTTCGCGCCTTCGAGCCGCGAGCGCCGCTCCGCGCAGACCGTGCTGTGGCAGATTTCTGAGACTTTGGTCCGCCTCGTCGCGCCCATCCTTAGCTTCACCGCCGATGAGGTCTGGGATTATCTGCCCCCCGTCGCAGGCCGCGAGGCCAGTGTCCATCTCGCTCAGTTCCCTGCCCCGGCGGAGATTTTCTCCGAAGACCCGGCGCCATTGTTGGCTGAATGGAAGCAGATTTTCGAAGTGCGCGATAAAGCACTTGGACAATTGGAGGAAATGAGACAGGCAAAGATAATCGGCAAAGCACTTGAAGCGGACGTCGTCGTTCATGCGAAGGGAACGATACTTGCCCTTCTTCGCCGGTATGAACCGCATCTCAAAGAGGTGTTCAACGTCTCATCAGTTAAAGTGACGGAGGATTACGGGATTCCAATTAGCCTTACTGGTGAGCGAGTTGCCGTAACTTTTTACAGCGATTTGCAATGTGATGTGCGCGCCGCTACCGGCCACAAGTGCGCCCGCTGCTGGAACTTCATGCCGGAGGTTGCCAACTACGGCATCTGGCAGAATGTCTGCACCCGCTGCCAATCGGCGCTCACCGAAATGAAAATTGCACCTCCCGAAGCTACATAAGCTGGGTGTCCCAGATCCCGTTTTTGGGCGTTGACATACTTGATGACACCTGTATNNGAACAGGTAATGTTTATTCTTGGATTCAAACACGACCCAAGGTTTGATACTGCTTTGGAAGCAATGACGGCTGGCTCAAATCCGGGAATTCTCAACGCACTCGATCAATTGACAGTTTACGGAGCAATTCATGCCAATTTTTGCTCATGGCGACAAATGATGGAGACAATCCACGAGCAGCTTGGTCCCGATCTTCCGCTCTCGATGAGGGAATCATTCTACGAAATCATAGTCGATGAGATGGACGAGAAGCACTATGGCGGCAAATGGTTCCCTACCTCTGAGAGGCCACCTGAGCACTGGGTAAATGTGGGAGCTTATTCTCTAGTATTCCGACGTGGAAGCACTGAGGTCTTCTGTCTGCCAGCGCCATATTTCAAGCTGTTGTCGGAAGTGTTCGAGTAACCTAATACCGATTCTGGTGCCACCAAATATATCAACCCGTTTTGGGACCTGAGATACATCGAAACTGAATCATCGTACCGTTCAAGAGGTACCTAACAATGAACACCTTCCCCCGCCGCCTGCACTGGCTGCTGCTGATCTCCGCCGTCATCATCTTTCTTGACCGGCTGACCAAGACCTGGGTTACGCTGCACATTCCCATGGGCGGCGCGATTCCGGTGATCCCGCGCGTTTTGCGCATCACCCACTGGACCAACGAGGGCGCGGCCTTTTCGCTCTTTGCCAACTCCGCCTCGCCCCAAGCGGTTCGCTGGGTGCTTATCTGCTTCTCCTTGCTGGCGGCGCTGATGGTTCTCATCATCATGGTTCGGCTGGCGGATCGCATCACGCTGACCACCGTCGCTCTGGCGCTGGTCTTTGCCGGCGCGCTGGGCAACGTTCACGACCGCATCGCATACGGCGCGGTGGTGGACTTCATCGAGGTCCACATCTTCGCTTACCACTTTCCCGACTTCAATGTAGCCGACTCTTCGGTCGTCACCGGCGCTTGTTTGCTGCTGCTTGACTCGCTGCGGCACAAGAAGACTCCGGCGCAATAACTTCTCACCTTCAGGAGAATTCCATGAAGAATCATTGTTTAGCCCCGCTGATGCGAACTTTCCTCTCAGCATTGGCCGCATTCCTCTTCCTTTTTCCAGTTACAGCCAGCGCCGAGCGCCTGCCCCAGACCGTACGCCCCGAGCACTACACACTCACGCTCACGCCGGACCTGAAGGCCGCTACCTTCACGGGCATCGAGACCATCGACGTGATCCTTGCCGAGCCGACGAATCGCATCACGCTGAACGCCGTCGCACTCGACTTGAAGAGCGTGACCGTGACCGCCGGCGGCAAAGAGCAGCAGGCCACCATCACTCTCGACAAGGAGAAGGAGCTGGCCACCTTCACCTTCGCGGACAAGCTGACCGCAGGCAAGGCGAAGCTGTCCATCGCGTACTCGGGCATTCTGAATAACGATCTGCGCGGCTTCTATCTCTCCAAGACCGCCAAGCGCAACTACGCCGTCACGCAGTTCGAATCCACCGACGCGCGCCGCGCCTTTCCCTGCTTCGACGAGCCGGCCTTCAAGGCCACCTATGACATCACCCTGGTGGTGGACGCGGGCGACACGGCCATTTCCAACAGTCCCATCGAAAGCGATACTCCCGGCCCAGCGGAAGGCAAGCACACGCTCAAATTCGCCGCCACGCCCAAAATGTCCACCTATCTCGTCGCTTTTCTGGTCGGCGACTTCCAATGCACCACTGGCGCGTCTGACGGCGTGGCCATCCGCTCCTGCGCCACGCCCGACAAAGTGGCGCTCACTCCCTATGCCCTCGATGTCGCCGAGCACGTGCTGCACTACTACAACAACTACTTCGGCATTCCTTACCCGCTCAAGAAGCTGGACCTGATCGCGCTGCCCGACTTCGAGGCCGGCGCGATGGAAAACTTTGGCGCCATTACCTACCGCGAGACCGATATGCTGATTGATCCCAAGATAGCCTCGGTCTACGCACAGAAAGAGGTGGCCCTGGTCGTCGCGCATGAGATGGCGCACCAGTGGTTCGGCGACCTGGTAACCATGCAGTGGTGGGACAACATTTGGCTCAACGAGGGCTTTGCTACGTGGATGGAGAACAAGGCCGTGGCCCACATGCATCCGGAGTGGAATATCGACCAGACAGTGGTCTCCGGCGAGGACGACTCGCTCAATCTGGACGCGCAGCCCACCACCCGCGCCATCCGCGCCAAGGCCGACACCCGCGAAGAGATCGAACAGATGTTCGACGGCATATCCTACGGCAAGGCCGGCGCCGTGCTGGCAATGATCGAGAACTACCTGGGCGAAGAAACCTTCCGCCAGGGCGTGCATAACTACCTGGCAGCCCACGAATACGGGAACGCGACGGCGGAAGATTTTTGGGGCGCGCAGACTGCCGCCAGCCACAAGCCGGTGGACAAGATCATGGAGAGCCTGGTGGCTCAGCCCGGAGAGCCGCTGATCACCTTTGGCATAGCGGCTAACGGCAAGGTTGCGGTTGCGCAGAAACGCTTCTTCCTCAGCCCCAGCATCGTGCCGGACCCAGCGCAGAAGTGGACTCTTCCGGTTTGTTTCAAGACCGCTTCCGGCCAGGACTGTCAGATTCTTACCCCAGACGGAAGCGATTTGAAGGCTCCCGCGGGAAGCACTTTCGCCAATGCCGGCGGACTGGGCTACTATCGCAGCACCTATCCCGCGAGCGTGTATGCGGCCCTGGTGGCGCAGGTGGCATCCTCGCTCACTCCCAGTGAGCGCATCAGCTTGATCGGCGACCAGTGGGCGCAGGTGCGCGCCAACACGGCTGCCATCGGCGACTATCTCGATCTGGCGGCTGCGGTGAAAGCCGATCCCGGCGCGGAGGTGGTGGACGAGGCTTTCAGCGGCGTCACAACAACCTATACGCACATTGCGGCCAGCGCGGAAGAGCGCGCCAGGCTCTCAGCGTGGATTCGCTCGACCTATGCGCCGGTGTACGCCAGGCTCAGCCCGCCCGCCGAATCCGACTCGGCCAACACGCGCGAGTTGCGCGCCGAACTCTTCGGCCTGCTTGGCCAGCGCGGCAAGGATCCCGCCGTGCTCGCGCAGGCGCGGGAGATTGCGGCCAAGTACCTGGCCGATCCCGGCTCCGTCGATGCAACCCTGGGCCAGACCGCGCTCTCCATCGCCGCGCGACCTGGCGACGCAGCCCTCTTCGACCAGTTGCAAAAAATCTATGAGACCTCAACCAATCCGGAGTTCCAGGAGGGCGCGCTGCGCCTGCTGGCGCAGTTTGCCGACCCCGCGCTGGTGCAGCGCTCGCTTGACTATGCCCTCGGCGGCAAGGTGCGCAACCAGGACTCGATCATCCAGCTTGCCATCGCTCTCCAGATCGACGAAACCCGCGACCAGGCGTGGAAGTACATTCAGGACAACTGGGAGAAGGTTCAGGCCCAGCTCACTCCCGAGATGGGCGGCTACCTGGTGCGCTCGACGGGCAACTTCTGCTCTGCCGACGCCCGCGCCAGCGTAGAGAAATTCTTCGCCGCACACAAGGTTCCTTCCGCAGATCAGGCTCTCAAGCACGCCATCGAGAGCATCGACGGCTGCATCGAACTGCGCAAGCTCCAGGAGCCAAAGCTGAAGCAGTGGCTGGCCGCTCAACCCAAACCGTAATCGCAAACCAAAGCTGGGCGCCCCATCCTTTCCGCGACCTTTGCGGAAAGGGTGGGAAACCACGACCTCCATCGGCCAGCCCTCCTGCCCCGGTTCGTTACCATAACGTCATGCCGCAATTTGCTCCAGACCAGACGCTGCTGATCGACGCCGACGATACGCTGTGGGAGAACAACGTCTATTTCGAGCGCGCCATCGCCGCATTTATCAGCTACCTGAACCACCACGAGTACTCGCCCGCCGAGGTGCGCCGGGCGCTGAATGAGGTCGAGCGCGAGACGATTCTCACCCACGGCTATGGCCTGCCGAGCTTCACCCATTCGCTGCTGCTGTGCTTTGAGCGGCTCAGCCCCGCTGCGTTCGGCGAAGAATCACGCCGGCAGGTTGAGAGCTTCGCCCGCGCGATTGCCGAGCAGGAGATCGAGCTGCTCCCCGGCGTGGCCGAAACGCTGGCCGAGCTGGCCGCGCGCCACCGGCTCATACTCATGACCAAGGGCAACCACGCGGAGCAGGCCGACAAGCTGACTCGCTCCGGCCTTGCGAGTTACTTTTCGGCGGTTGAGATCGTCGCTGAAAAAGACCCCGCCACTTATCGCGAAGTGATTCAGCGCCATGAGTCAGCGCTGGATGTGCCTTGCGCCCAGAGTTACTGGATGATCGGCAACAGCCCCCGGAGCGATATCAACCCCGCTCTCGCCGCCGGACTCAACGCGGTCTTTCTCTTCCACAAAGACACCTGGGTGCTGGAACACGCCACGCTGGATGCGGCGCCGGAGGGACAGTTGTTAATAGAGCTGGATTCTTTCGCAAAACTGTCAGGGATTTTCTAGCGTGTTGATCTGCTGGGTTGACAATAGGGATGGCCTTATCCCCTGCCGGTGCGAGATTGCCGAGAGGGCAAGTCGCATTTTGTCAGACGGGCAAGATCTCATATTTTTGCACAATGTGTAATCCACCAAGGAGAGCAATGACCGATACCTGTTTGCCGATGCCAACCGCCGAAGAGGCGCGAGCCGCTTTCGGAATCGATTTCAATCCCGACAACACGCTCAATGGGGCAATCGCGCTAGCAGCGGCGGGCGATCTCGCAGG
>PLPA01000193.1 GCA_003159355.1 Acidobacteriaceae bacterium
AACTCCTTGCGGCCGGAGTTCTGGTCGGCGAGGAAGCGCTTGGCGAAGCTGCCGTCCTGAATCTCGGCCAGAATCTGCTTCATTGCCTTGCGGCTCTCTTCGTTGATGACGCGCGGGCCGCTCACATAATCGCCCCACTCGGCGGTGTCGCTGATCGAGTAGCGCATATAAGCCAGGCCGCCGCGATAGATCAGATCGACGATCAGCTTGAGCTCGTGCAGGCACTCGAAGTAGGCGCTCTCCGGCTGATAGCCGGCCTCGACCAGCGTCTCAAAGCCCGCCTTGATCAGCGAGCTGACGCCGCCGCAGAGCACGGCCTGCTCGCCGAAGAGATCGGTCTCGGTCTCCTCTTTGAATGTGGTCTCCAGCACTCCGGCGCGCGTGCCGCCGATGCCCTTGAGGTAGCTGAGGGTAAGATCGTGAGCTTTGCCGGTGGCATCCTGGTGAACGGCGATGAGGCAAGGCACGCCGCCGCCCTCGGTGAAGACCTCGCGCACGCGATGGCCGGGCGCCTTGGGCGCGGCCATGCCCACGTCGATGCCCGCCGCCGGAACGATGGTCTTGTAATGAATGTTGAAGCCGTGGGCAAAGAGCAGCAGTTTGCCCGCGCTGAGGTTCGGCCCAATCTCCTCGGCATAGAGCTTGGCCGCGGTCTGATCGGGAACCAGAACCATCACCACATCGGCCCACTTGGTAACTTCGGGAACGGTGCCGACTTCCAGGCCGGCTTTCTGCGCCTTGGCGATGGACTTCGAGTTAGCCGCCAAACCCACCTTGACGTGGACCCCTGAGTCCTTGAGGTTGAGAGCGTGGGCATGTCCCTGGGAACCGTAGCCGATGATGGCTACCTTCTTGGCTTGAATCAGGGATAGGTCGGCATCGTGATCGTAATAAGTCTTCGCCATGGTTTTTCTCGCTTTCCTTTGCTTGCTCGGTAAAATGTGGATCTGAAAAAACTCAGCCGCAGTGTTGCGGCGTTCTTATTCCTGCTCGACAGCCGCGCCGTCTTCCGCAGGCACTTCCGCGCTTTCGTCCGCGCTAACGCTCATCGCCTTCAGCACGCCGCTGGTGTGATGGCCGCGGCGCATGGTCAGCTTGCCGCTGCGGCAGATCTCCAGAATGCGCCCCTCGCCTTCGTTAAGCACCTGGATCAGCCCTTCGATTTTGCTCTCCACGCCGGTCATCTCGATGGTCAGCGACTCCGGCGCCAGGTCCACGATGCGCGCGCGGAAGACCTCGACAAGCTCGAAGACCTGCGAACGCGAGCGCGGCGTGGCGGCCACCTTGATCAGCGCCAGTTCGCGCGTGACCGAAGGCGCCTGGGCGATGTCGTCCACCTCCACCACATTCTCCAGTTTATACAGGCTGGCCTGAATGCGATGGCCAGCCTCTGCCGAGGCCTCGCAGACGACCGTCATGCGCGACAGGCCCGCCTGCTCGCTGTGGCCCACCGTGAGCGAGTGGATGTTGATGTTCAGGCGGCGGAAGAGAGAGGCCACGCGCGTCAGCACGCCCGGCAAATCTTCCACGTAAGCGACAAATGTGTGCAGCATAGTGAGCCTCTAGCTTCTAGCTTTCAGCTTTCAGCTCTCAGCCGCATAGAAACAACAAGCTGAAAGCTGATAGCTGAAAGCCGGTTCTTAGGATTCTTCCAGCGGGTCTTTGCCGCCTGGGCGGCGAATCATCTCGTGCAGCGCGGAGCCGGTGGAAACCATCGGGTAAACCGTGTCTTCCTTCTCGACCTTGAAGTTGAGCAGAAACGCGCCTGGCGCGCTGCGGGCTGTGTTGACGGCCTCTTCCACTTCGCCGCGCGTGCGAACGGTGAGGCCGGCAATGCCGTGTGCGTCGGCCAGCTTGACGAAGTCGGGCGAGACCATCGGCGTGGACTCGTAGTTGCGTTCGTAGAAGAATTCCTGCCACTGCCGAACCATGCCCAGGTAGCCGTTGTTGATGACGGCGATGTTGATTTTGATCCCTTCCTGCGCAATCGTCGCCAACTCGCCGGCCGTCATCTGGAAGCCGCCGTCGCCGACGATCACCCAGACCTCCTTGTCCGGGCAGGCGAACTTCGCCCCAATCGCCGCGGGCAGCGAGAAGCCCATCGTACCCAGGCCTCCGGATGTGATCAGCATGCGCGGCTGCTCGTGGTGATAGTACTGCGCCTCCCACATCTGATGCTGGCCCACGTCGGTCACCACGATGGCGTTGCCGCCGGTGATGCGCCAGATGTCGTGAATCACGTGCGCTGCGTAAAGGTGGCCAAGGTCGGGCAGGTTCTTGATGTCGCGCACCGCCGAGTCGCCCTTGAAGCCGTCGATAGTCTTGAGCCACGCGCCGCCATCGCGACTGCTGATCCGAGGCAGCAGCGCTTCCAGCACCTCGCGCAGATCGCCGATCAACGGCACATCGACCTTGATGATCTTGTTGACCTCGGCCGGGTCCACCTCGATGTGAATCTTTTTGGCCTTGGGGGCATACGTTGCAACCGCTCCGGTGACGCGATCATCGAAGCGCATCCCGCAGGCGATCAGCAGATCGGCATCCTGAATGGCGTGGTTCACCCAGCTCTCGCCGTGCATGCCCATCATGCCCAGGTTGAGCGGGTGCGAGGCGGGAAATGCTCCCAGCCCGAGCAGCGTAAGGGCTACGGGAATCTGCGCGCGTTCAGCCAGTGTGCGCACCTGCTCCATGGCGCCCGATTCGATGATGCCGTGGCCGGCCAGGATCACGGGCCGCTTGGCGTTCTTGATCAACTCCGCCGCCTGCGCCAGGCCGCTCTCTTCCACCTTGCGCATCGGATGAATGCGATGCGGGCGCGGCTTGGCGGCTTCAAAGTCGAAGATCGCCGTGGCTTGCTGCGCGTCCTTGGTGATGTCAACGAGCACCGGGCCGGGCCGCGCGGACTTCGCAATCTGAAATGCGTAGCGAATCGCCGGCGCAATGTCCTCGGCGCGGCTAATGAGAAAGTTATGCTTGGTCACCGGCAGTGTGATGCCGGTAATATCCACTTCCTGAAAGGCGTCGGAACCCAGCACCTTGCTGGAGACGTTGCCGGTAATGCAGACGATGGGAATCGAATCCAGCATCGCGGTGGCAATGCCGGTGACCAGGTTCGTCGCGCCGGGACCGCTCGTTGCGATAGCAACGCCCACCTTGCCCGAAGCGCGCGAATAGCCGTCGGCCATGTGCGCCGCGCCCTGCTCGTGGCGGACCAGCGTGTGGTGAATGGGAAACTTGCGCAGTGCGTCGTAGACGGGCAGGATGGCGCCGCCGGGGTAGCCAAAGACGTCGGTGACGCCCTCGCCCACCAGCGTGGCCCACACAATCTCGGCGCCGGTCAGGCGCGCGGGCGGATGATTCAGTGCTTGCGTGTTGGCGTCGGTTCCCATGTAGGACTCCTTTGTTAGCTGTTGAACATTTTGTTTGAAGCGCGGTTCGTGTAATGAGCGAAGTTAGCGGGGTTAGCCGATTAACCATTTAACTCCGCTAGCTCCGCTAACCGCTGACTCCGCTTCTATTTCGCCTTCAACCATCCCGCTTGGTCGTGCTTAGCCTCAAATGCATCCAGCTCCGCCTCATGCCGCAGTGTCAGGCCGATGTCGTCGAGGCCTTCGGTCAGACAGAACTTGCGGAAGGGATCGACCTCGAAGCTGGCCTTGAAGCCCAGGCTATCGGTCACGGTCTGCTCTTCGAGCGAAACAGTGAGCTGATAATTCGCAATCGTCTTCGCGTTGTTCATCAGTTGATTGACCTGCTCTTCGCTGAGGCGAACCAGCACAATGCCGTTCTTACCCGCGTTCGAGAAGAAAATATCAGCAAACGAGGGCGCGATCACCACGCGGAANNTTTTCCAGCGCCCACGCGGCGTGCTCGCGGCTCGATCCGCAGGCGAAGTTCTTGCCCGCAATCAGAATCCGCGCGCCTGTGTAGCGCGGATCGTTGAGTACGAAATCGGCGACCGGCTCGCCCGCCGGCGTCTGCCGCCAATCGAAGAAAAGAAACTCGCCGTAGCCGGTGCGCTCGATGCGCTTCAAAAACTGCTTGGGAATGATCTGGTCCGTGTCAACATTCGCGCGGTCCAGTGGCGCGGCCAGCGAGGTCAGTGTACGAAAGGGTTCCATTAGGCTTTTACCTCCGGCGCAGCCAATTCATTTACTTTCCAGCCGCGAATGTCCACGAAGTGCCCGGCAATGGCGGCCGCCGCGGCCATCTCCGGCGAGACGAGATGTGTGCGCCCGCCGCGTCCCTGGCGGCCCTCAAAGTTGCGATTGCTGGTTGAAGCGCAGCGCTCTCCGGGTTCAAGAATGTCGGGATTCATCGCCAGGCACATCGAGCAGCCCGGCTCGCGCCACTCAAAGCCAGCCTCGATGAAGATCTTGTCCAGCCCCTCGGCTTCGGCCTGCGCCTTCACCGCTTGCGAGCCGGGAACCACCATTGCACCTACGTGTGGTGACACCTTATAGCCCGCGGCGATCCGCGCCGCCGCGCGCATATCTTCAATGCGCCCATTGGTGCAGGAGCCGATGAAGACGCGGTCGATGCTCACATCTTCAAGCTGCGTGCCGGCCTTAAGGTCCATGTATTCCAGTGCGCGTTCAAAGCCCTTGCGCTCAATTTCGCTGGCTGCGGCCGCGGGATCGGGCACTTTGGCCGTGATGGGAGCCACCATGCCGGGACTGGTTCCCCAGCTCACATACGGCGCCAGCGTCGCTGCATCAATCACCAACTCGCGATCAAAGTGCGCGCCTTCATCGCTCGCCAGCTTGCTCCACTCGACGACGGCCTCATCCCACGCCGCGCCTTGCGGCGAGAAGCGGCGGCCCTTGAGGTAAGCGAAGGTGGTTGCGTCAGGAGCGATCATGCCTGCCCTCGCGCCGGCCTCGATGCTCATATTGCAAACCGTCATGCGGCCTTCCATCGAGAGAGCGCGAATCGCCGAACCCGCGTACTCGATCACGCAGCCTGTCGCGCCATCGGTGCCGATCTGGCCGATGGTGGCAAGGATGATGTCCTTGGCCGTCACGCCCTTCGGCAGCGTGCCTTCCACCGCGATGCGAAAAGTTTTGGGCTTGGATTGCGGCAGCGTCTGCGTGGCCAGCACGTGCTCCACTTCGCTGGTGCCCATGCCGAAGGCAAGCGCCCCAAAGGCTCCATGGGTCGCCGTGTGCGAGTCGCCGCAGACAATCGTCATGCCCGGCTTGGTGATGCCCAGCTCCGGTCCAATCACATGCACGATGCCCTGATCGCGCGAGTCCACGTCATAAAGTTCGATGCCGAACTCCGCGCAGTTTTTGCGCAGCGTGGCAATCTGCGTGGCCGCAATCTGATCGACAATATTCAGCCGGCCCGCGATGGTGGTGGGCACATTGTGATCAACGGTCGCAATACATCGATCGGGCCTGCGCACCTTGCGGCCAGCCAGGCGCAGCCCCTCAAAGGCCTGTGGCGAGGTGACCTCGTGCAGCAATTGCAGGTCGATGTAGAGCACGGTCGGCTCGCCCTCAGGCTCGACGACAACGTGCTGCTCCCAGACCTTTTCGAAGATTGTTTTTGCTTCGCTACTCATTCTTCATCCTCATGACAATCGGATCACGGTTCACTTCGTTAAGAGCTGCTTCACCGTCTCGCGCACCTTCGCGCCCATCTCAACAGTCGAGAGCACCTTGAATCCCTGCGGATTGGTGCGTGCCAGATCCGGCGTGCGGAAGCCCTGCTCCAGCACCTTGCGCACTGCCGTTTCAATCGCCGCGGCTTCTGTCTCCAGCCCAGCCGAATGGCGTAGAATCAGCGCGCTGGTCAAAATTGCGCCCAGCGGATTCGCCAGTCCCTTGCCGGCGATGTCCGGAGCCGAGCCGTGAATCGGCTCATACAGATTCACCTTGCCGCCGATCGTCGCCGAGGGCAGCATTCCCAGCGAGCCGGTAATCACGCCCGATTCATCGCTGAGAATATCGCCAAACAAATTCTCCGTGACCACCACGTCAAAATCGCGCGGCCGGTTCATCAAATGCATCGCCATCGCATCCACATACTGATGTTCCAGCGTCACGTCGGGAAACTCCGCGGCCACTTCAATCACCGTGGCGCGCCACAGTTGCGAGACTTCCAGCACATTGGCCTTGTCCACGCTGGTGAGCTTCTTGCGCCGCTTCTGCGCCAGTTGAAAAGCGATCCGCGCCACGCGAGCCACTTCCTCGCGCGTGTAACGCATCGTGTTCCATGCCTCACCTTTTTCGCGGTCCCACTCGCGCGGCTGGCCGAAGTAAAGGCCGCCCAGCAGCTCGCGCACAAACAAAATATCCGCGCCGTCGATGATCTCCGCCCGCAGCGGACTGTTGATCGCAAGCTCCTTCAATGCGAAGGCAGGGCGAAGATTGGCGAAGCCGCCCAGAGCCGCGCGCAGGCCCAGCAAACCGGCCTCGGGACGCTTGTTCGGAGGCATCGAATTGAACTCGTTGCCGCCCACCGCGCCCAGCAGAACCGCGTCCGAAGCCAGCGCCGCGTCCAGCGTTTGCTGGGGCAAGGGCGTTCCGTCGGTGGTGATGGCAATGCCGCCAATGCGGCCTTCGGTAATCAGAATTTCATGGCCGCCGGAGGCCGCGGCCTCTTGCAACACGGAGACCGCTTCACGGGTGACTTCAGGGCCGATGCCG
>PLPA01000305.1 GCA_003159355.1 Acidobacteriaceae bacterium
ATGCCGGGCGACAACGTGCAGCTCGAGGTAGAGCTGATTACGCCGGTGGCGCTGGAAAAGGGCTTGCGGTTTGCGATCCGCGAAGGCGGGCGCACGGTAGGCGCGGGCACGGTTTCGGAGATTATCAAGTAAGTCGTCAGTTCTCAGTTGTCAGTTCTCAGTTTCTTGCTCTGCCGGAGCGGCGTAAGAGCTGAATGACGCGATGAACAGACTGAGAACTGAGAACTGAGAACTGACAACTGAAAGGATTGGAAATGCGAGAAATTGTTACATTGCAGTGCACTGAGTGCAAGGAGCGGAATTACTCGACGACGAAGAACAAGAAGACGACCACCGGCCGTCTGGAGTTCAAGAAGTTCTGTAACCGCTGCCGCAAGCACCAGCCGCACAAGGAAACGAAGTAACGGCAGTTGTCAGTTCTCAGTCTTCAGTTCTCAGTTTACTCACTAGCCGGTTTAGCTTTATGGCTATTCCCGCTGATGCACAAACTGAGAACTGAGAACTGACAACTGAGAACTGTTTTTAGGGGCGTAAGCTCAACGGCTAAACTGTCGGTCTCCAAAACCGAACTTGGGGGTTCGAATCCCTCCGCCCCTGCCAGATTGATTCCTGATTGAGTCAGGAAATGCGCGGCCCGGCGCCGCGCGCGAAGGAAGCGCAAGCATGGCAACGAAGTTAGCAATGGCGGGCGGCGGCGACGGCCCGATCAAACGGCAGGGAAAGAATCCCGTGTCGAAGACCGTCGACAATGTGGTTGGGCAGTGGACGGAATTCGTCCAATTTCTGAGCGATGTGCGCTCCGAGATGCGCAAGGTGGTTACGCCCTCGTGGAAGGAAGTGAAATCCACGACCACGGTGGTGATCATCGCGGTTTTCATCTTTGGGCTGTTTTTCTTCGTGGTGGACTCGATCTTCAGTAGCGCCATGGACAAGCTTTTCCACAAGCTGGGCGGCTAGCACGCCTTGAGGCGCGAAACGAGAGCACAAGATGGCAGAAGAATTGGAACTGGCAGAACAAGCCGAACAAGTTGCCGAACAGGCCCCGCCGGAGCGCAACGAGCGCTTCAAGTGGTATATCCTGCACGCCTACTCGGGCTTTGAGCGCAAGGTGCGCGAGTCGATTCAAAGTCGAATCCAGGCCTTCGGGCTGGGCGACAAAGTTGGCCGGGTGATGATTCCCACCGAGCCGGTGACGGAGATCGTCAACGGCAAGAAGCGCACCACGGAGCGGGTCTTTTTGCCCGGCTACGTGCTGGTGGANNGAGACCGCCAAGGACAAGCCGCGGCTCAAGATCAAGTTTGAAAAGAACGAGCAGGTCCGCATTACCGACGGGCCGTTTGCCAACTTCAACGGCGTGGTGGATGAGATCAACGAAGATCGCGAGACAATGAAGGTCATGGTGACCATCTTCGGGCGCTCCACACCGGTCGAGCTGGAGTTTGGCAAAGTGGAAAAGATTGAGTAGTTGCAGCTTTTAGCTATTAGCTTTCAGCTTCTAGCCGGTCAAGCCCACCTGGCGGGCGCCGGTTGAAGGCAAACGTTGAAGCGGCAACACCAAAATTTGCACCAGAGACAGATCAGCCGGCAGCTAAAACCAGGAGCTAAGAGCTGATTCCGAAGGAATCAAAATGGCACCTCCGAAGAAAATCACGGGTTACGTCAAACTGCAGATCGTTGCCGGCAAGGCTACGCCGGCGCCNNGCAAGCAGTTCAACGCGCGCACCTCCAGCAAGGAGATGGAAGGGCTGGTTATTCCGGTCGTCATCTCGGTCCATGCCGACCGCAGCTTCAGCTTCATCACCAAGACGCCGCCGGCGGCGGTTCTTCTGATGAAGGCAGCCGGGATCGCCAAGGGTTCGGGCACGCCCAACAAGGAAAAGATCGGCAAGGTGACCGAGAAGCAGGTGCGCGAGATTGCCACGCAAAAGATGCCTGACCTGAATGCCGCCTCAGTCGAGACGGCCATGAAGAGCATCCGCGGAACCGCACGTTCGATGGGGATTGAAGTGGTGGCGTAAGCCGTTGCATTGTTTTCTTGCACGAAGGCCCTCCCGCAATGGGAGGGCCTTCGTGCGTTCGGGCCGTACGGGTCTCAAAACATTTTCAGAACAAACGCCCCAGCGTGAGGAAGACCTTGCGGTGGCCGGCGTCGCCGACGGAGACGCCGAAGGTGAACAAGCCGATGGGCGAGTTGGCGACCAGGCCGGCAAAGCCATCCTGGCGGAGAATCGCCCGCGCCTCCGGCGACCAGACTTCTCCGGCCCCATAACCGAAGAAGCTGTAGAGCCCCTGTTCCAGGCCGGTGGGCAGAGCCGCCAGGCGGTGCCGGTAGCCTGGTTGCTGGATTCAGGCCGAAGACGCAAAAAGGCTCTCTCCGGGCAGAGAGCCTTTCCGCGTTTCAAGCGCGGCGCTCTGGAGCAGGCAAACGGCGATGATCCTACTTGGGCGGGGCCGGGGTGAAGCCCTCGCGACGCTGGGCGGGTTCGGGCTTTGGCTTCGGCTTGGGCGCCTTTTTGACTTCTTTTCTGCCTTTATCTTTGCTTCCCATGTGTGCAAGTGTGCCACAAAGATGCGGCTTGAGGAAAGTCTTCTAGGCAAATTGGCGGATATTTTCCGGTGCAGGTTCCTTATCCGCCAATGGCCGCATCGCTGCGCGCCTGACCGGAGCGCGCACCGATTCTTCCGGTGGCGTAGAGATACCAGATCAGCCAGGCGGGCGTGGTCCACAGATAAAACGGGGTAGTGAGATATACGCCGGCGATCAACTCAATCAGCGCGGCTCCGGCGATCAACCCAATGGGCAGAAGAGAACGTCCGGAATCCACCGCTCGATAAACTCCCGCCAAAACGGCCGGAAACAGCATGGTCTCATCGAAGAACCAGCCGTAGGGCGCGCACATCGCGGCGATGAGGAGCACCAGCAGGCCGTGATCCATCCAGCTCCACCGGTTGCGCCGCGTCCAGAAATACCAGGGAGCCCAACAGCAAGCGGCAGCCTCGAGAATAAATTCTGTCCACACGACATTGCGGCTGAAGAGGAGGCGGGCGGTCGAGCACAGAGTGGGTGCATAAATGTTGAGAGCCACCCCGTTGTTCATCATCTGGAAGTATTGAGACCACACATGAGAATCGAGATAAGTTGTCAGCGCACAACTGATTGCCAGCGCAGCCAAAAATCCGGCAAGCACACGGTAGGCCTTCCGGCTCGCCACCCAAAAGAGTAGTGCGATTGCGCAAGGCAAAAACAGGTGCGGTTTCATTACGCAGGGCAAAAGAACTGCACCTGCAAGGAACGGTCTGGAATTGTGCAAATAGAGAAAAAGCACGATGCCAAGCAGAAGAAAGATGCCAATCTGCGCGAAGGATAGACAGGCCAGCGCGGGCGCAAAGAGGTAGCCGAAGAGGTGAAAACGGCTGTCCGGGCGTCCATTGATGAGCCAGAGAAGCCAGATGGACGCCGAGAAACAGCCCAAGAGTAGAAGCATCCATAGGATCAGTCCGGTCTTTGCGCTGACCAGGCTGAGCGGCACTAACAGGAAGAAGGCCACCGGCGGGCTAAACGATATCTTGGGCTCGTTGCGATCAAGCCCGGCGGCGCGCTGGAGGCGGAGAATCGCTGCGGGATCGTAAGGATTGGCGCCGCGCACGAGCTGCTTTCCGGCCGCCCAGTATTCGATGTAATCCCGTTGGCAGACGCTTTTGCCATCCAGTCCAAAGGAATAGAGGGCTACGATATAGCAGAGGGTGGCAGTCACCATGGAAGCAGCTGCAAGCACGCGCCAAGGGCTTTTCTTCATTGGATGTCTCCGTTAGATTGTCCTCACTTTACACGAGGGCAGGGGGATTCTCCAAAAAACGATAGACCACTGAGCGTAGGACGGATTACCTGCCTTCCCGCCCCACCCTCAGCTTGCAGTTTTCCGGCATTTCATTGGGAACTATATAGTTGACTCCCTTTGCTGATACTGGCCTAGTCAGTAATCCCAAGACTAGAAAGCTGCGCGATTGTGGAAGATAATGCTTGCTCTGCCGCCTTGACCTCTTGCAAATAGACTACGAGTTCGCTCTGCCCAAGAAGATACTGCGGGTGCTCTCTCTCATCACTTTTTGGGTTCGTCAAGAACACTTCGTGCCCGGTGCGGTCATCCACGGCCCAACGCTCCGGTGCGTTACCAAACGCACCATAGGCGGCGGAGATCTTTTTACCTTTCAGTCTCAAGTGCCCAAGCGCGACTTTCTGCGATTGCCTCAACTGCACGAGTTCACCTATCTGAGCATTCTTTTCCATGCTGCTCATCATAGTCCGTTCACCCTCCAAATAGAAAACCCGCCGTTATGGGGGGCGGATAGTTGACTCCCTTAGAGGAGTAGAATTAGGGCATGGCGAATAACGTAAATGAGAGAAAGACCTGCCCAAAGTGCTCCGACGTACTGAGCAAAGTGGATGTGACCGTCGCGCTTCCACGATGTATTGACGATGGAATAAGAAAAGTTGGTGACCCTACACCGGCTATATCTCTGTCTTCAGTACTTCCGGTAGAGATGTACTATTGCCCTACTTGTCGGTTTGTTGAACTTTATGCGGGTTAGGAGTGTGGTCTAACCAAATCTGGCTGAGTGGCCCCATACGACGAACCGCTGCGATGGCGGCTTTGCGTGACTCGTTCGCGGCGTCCTCGTGGAATTTGCGAAGCATCCCAACGGTTACAACTGTGTTGGCGTCCATTATTGTCATCTCCAAATAGAAATCCCGCCTTTATGGGGCGGGTTTCTTTTCTTTTTCAATTTTGATTTTAAGTCGCTTGCGCTTCTTCTGCGCTTTGGACTTTGGCGGGGGCCGATAGGCCAGCACCACGTCTGTGATCGTATTCAGAATGTCGGGGATTTCTTCTATTTTCTTCATGCGGTCAACCTCGCATACGTGAGGCGCTTGCCGTCTACCGCGTCAACGAAACTCTCTAGGCGGGTCAAGGTATGGTTTGCCACGGCTCCAGCGTTCAGCCGGAACGATACTTCGCTCACATAGCGGTCAAGGTGCTTGACGCTGACCTGATGCCATGTGCCGTAGATGCTGCGCTTCAGGACTGCCCAAACGCTTTCAATGCCGTTCGTGGATACCGGGCCGCGTGCGTACTCGCCGCCAAGATGGTTGACCGTATCGTGCTTGAAAAAGACGCCGTTCAATCCTGTATAGGCTGTGGCTTCATCGGTCATGAGTGCGGAACCCGTCTCTACGTTGTCATAGATCGCATTCTGCAAAGTCTCTTTGTCCGTGCGCTCGACCGTCATGGCGATAGTCCTGCCGCCGCGCTCGCGGAGACCCATGACGGCTTTCTTACCGACTGCGCCACGGCCCATATTCAATTTCTTGCACTCGTGCTTGTTGCCTTCTTTACCGCCGACAAAGCACTCATCAATCTCAACAATCCCACTCAACTTGCCCGTTCTTCCGCCGCAAGCCTCACGCAACCGCTGAAGCATGAACCATGCCGACTTCTGAGTGATTCCGATCTCTTTGGCGAGTTGCAGGCTGGAGATTCCTTTGCGGGCCGTGACCACGAGGTACATGGCGTACACCCACTTGTGCAGGGGAACATGTGACCGCTCAAAGATGGTTCCCGTTCTCACGGTGTAGTCCACCTTGCACTTGTTGCAACGGTAGAAGCCGCCTTTGCGGGCCGTGATCCGGTCCTGGCCGCTGCATGTGGGGCAGACCGTGCCGTTCGGCCAAAGACGCGCCTCAAGGTAAAGCCGCGCCGTCTCCGCATCTGGAATCAATGCAAACAACTCAAACGTACTGATTGTGCTTTGGCTCATGAACTAATAATACTTGACTACCTTGAGGGAGTCAAGTATTATTTGGCTCATTTTGTCATTATTTTTCAACTAATTTGGAGTAGGATGAATGCAGCCCACTAGCGTTAGGCCGCTAGGAGGGATGCAGCATCTCTGGAGAGACAACCGGAGTAAATCTATATAGGAGAAACACTATGAACCATACACATAGAAGCTCCAACGCGGGGCTTATAGTCGCCGTCCTCGTCCCTTTGTCTGTGATCATTAAGGCCATCTGTGCCGTGATCCTTGCCTTGT
Organism: Acidobacteriaceae bacterium; assembly: GCA_003159355.1. GTDB lineage: Bacteria > Acidobacteriota > Terriglobia > Terriglobales > Acidobacteriaceae > Telmatobacter. The sequence continues at coordinate 6,095 of PLPA01000305.1, forward strand.
TGGCGCATTAGGTGACGACGGTCTAACCTTCCGTCCCTGTGCCGGGTCCAACGGCACAGGGACGGAACTTGTTCAAGGAGTATGATGAATTAAACAATGGAAGGATCACTATGAAGCGTTTGCTCGGTTTTGCCATACTCTGTTTCTTGGTCTTTGGTTTGGTCAAGGTCTTAGATTGGTTCGGAGTGGACACGCCGCACTATCCGATGCAAATACGGAGTGACTTCGCCGACTCTGCTCTACAAGTCGTAAGCCTGATTGAGAAAGGGCACAATCACCAGCTTGAGCTTGGCAAAGACGGACCACCAATTTATGCAGTCACCCGGCTGCGAACCAATGCGCATGACTGGGATGAGAATTTTATTGTCGATAATGTTAACAGTTTAGAACTGATCGTGGATGCGAATGCCGAGAATGAATACTACCAATGTGACGCAGAGATAAATTCTGTTTTGCGCTCGCGTGTGATGCCAAAAATCCCTTTCCCTGATTGCAGGTAGCCATGAAATGCCAGGGAGTTAAATATATAATTCCCATTTCATTGACTCCGGGGGCTGATTCAGGTATTCTGAAATCCTTGCGCGGTGTTGCGTCTGGGGTCTGTTTTTCACCCGGACCCGCTGGTTGATGCCCTGGATTGACGTTCCCTGGGGTTGGCCAGAACAGGATGTCGGCTGCCGGATTCGAGTTTAGGCGCGCGGTTGGGCGCCTCCGGAGCTGCCAGAGTCCCTTCGAGGGT
>PLPA01000179.1 GCA_003159355.1 Acidobacteriaceae bacterium
GGCGTGCTGCGCGCCGGTCGAACATCTCGAAAGGCGTTACGCCGCTTTGTCCAGACACTTGCCCGGAACCGCATCCACATTCTCGGCCTGGTGATTGAAGCGGTGGATATGTCTGCAACTGAGTATCGGAGCGTGTATGGCTACAATGTGCAGAGCTATTATGGCGAAAAGACAACCTAAGACAGTTTTCAGCAGAGGCCTTCGGTTACTGCTCGGCGCCTCCTTGCTGCCGGCGATGATGACTGTGCCGGGAAATGCGCAGGCGGCGGGCGGCTCAACCGCTTCGACAGCCACGCCAGGCCTGGCCTCCTCCTCCGGCAGGGCCCAAACCTCCTCTCAAGGGCAGGGGCCCGTCGTCGTTCCCAAGGACTTATCCGAATTGCGCATCGTGCCGGGAGACTTGTTGAACGTCAGTGTCTACGACGCTCCCGAGTTCTCCAATGCGTATCGCGTGGACCCGTCCGGTGACCTGACGATTCCCCTCTGCGGCAAAGTGAACCTTATCGGGCTGACCATGACAGAGGCGGCCAAGCGCCTGGAGGCGGCTCTCAAGGACGGCCAGATCCTGATCCAGCCGCAGGTGAATGTCGATGTGGCGCAGTATGCCGGCCAATACGTGACGGTAATGGGCGAGGTTGTCACCCCGGGGCGGGTGCCGCTGATCGCCCCCACCATGCTCGGAGAAATCCTTGCCGAAGCCGGCGGCGTGACTCCTCAGGCGGGCGCGCGCATCAAGATCCGCCATGGGGCCAATGACGCCGTGCCGGAGGAAGAGGTTCCTTATTCTCGCTCTCAGAGCTCCCGGGAGGCAGCCTCCATTCTCGTGCGCCCCGGCGACTCGGTCATCGTTCCGCGCGCCGGCATCGTCTATGTGCTGGGCGCGGTCTACCGCCCCGGCGGCTACGTGATGCAGGAAGACGGACAACTGAATGTCGCCCAGGCCCTGGCGCTCAGCGGAGGGACAATTCTTCAGGCCAACACCGGCGGCCTGCGTGTGATTCGCCGCAATCCAGACGGAACCGTATTGGATTTTCCCCTCTCCTATAGCGCCATTACCAAGGGAACCCAGACGCCGCTCCTGCTGCAAGCGCAGGACATCGTCTATGTGCCGATGAGCAAGGTCAAGGCTACGTTCTCCTCAGCTACGGGGATTATCTCGGCAGCTACCTCGGCGGCTATCGTCCATTAATAATTTTACCGGCCGGATGGCCCGCTTTCCGTCGTGCCTCTACCGCGCTTCCTGCATTCAGGCGCTGCTATAACCAATTCTTCCCAGGAGAAGGATGAGCGCTGAATTTACGCTTTTTGAACGAATTCGGAACGGTTTTTTGCGCCAATTCCTGGGGCGGGAAACCTGGGCGCTGACAGACCAGGCGGTGGTCAGCGCGACGAACTTCCTCACCAGTGTAATGCTTCTCCGCTTCATGGGCCTGCGCGAGTTTGGAGTCTTCACGCTGGCCTGGATGTCGGTGCTCTTCGTCAATAGCATCCAGACCGCGCTGATTGTCGCGCCGATGATGAGCATCGGCCCCAAGCAGGAAGAGAAGGACAGGCCTTTCTACTTCGGCGCCGTCGTCTTCCAGGAGCTGGTTCTTGTCTTCTGCTGCTTCGTTCTGGTCTTCCTCGCCCTCAAGGTCTCCGGCAGTTTCTTCCCCCATCAGAATTTACGGCACCTCGCTCTTCCTTTGGCGGTCTCCGCATTCGCCTATCAGATGCAGGACTTTGTCCGGCGCTATTTTTTTGCTACCCGCCAGAACCGCCGCGCTCTGGCCGATGACTCTCTCAGCTACCTCACCCAACTGCCCATCCTGTTATTTCTGCATAAAACGGGGCATATGAACAGCGCAACCGCGCTGTGGGCGATGGCGGGAACCTCGATCCTCGGCCTGGCGTTGGGATGGTTCTGGATGGAGCCGCTCGATTTCCGTTGGGAGTGGATCAAGTCGATCTCGCTGCGCCACTGGAGAGTCTCCCGCTGGCTTACCGGATCGGCATTGCTGGTATGGACCTCCGGCAATGTCTTTCTGCTCTCCGCTCCGATCTATTATGGCGCCGCCGCGGCCGGCGTTCTAAAGGCCTCGCAGAACCTGATGGGCGTAACCCACGTCTGGTTTCAGGGGCTGGATAACATCGTTCCGGTGGAGACAGCGCGCCGCCTTCGCCAGGGCGGGGTTCCTTCCATGCTCGCCTACACCCGCTCCATTTTGATGAAGTGGGGCGGGCTGACCTTATTGTTCGCTATCGTCATGGCGGCGGCGCCGGGCTTCTGGCTGCGGTTGATTTACTCGCCTGAGATGGCGCAGTACGGCTACATCCTGCGGCTGTATGCCTTGCTTTATGTCATTGTCTTTGTGGGCGGCCCGCTGCGCGCCGGCTTGCAGGCGCTGGAGTTTACCGCCCCCATCTTCTGGTCTTATTTGACCATGACAGCTTTTGCCTTTGTTTTTGCGATGCCGATGGCCAAATGGCTGGGCATTAGCGGTTCGTTATTCGGTCTGATTGGGGCGCAGGTGGTCTTTCAAAGCATCGTCGGCGTTGCCTTGTTCCTGAAGTCACGTCATGTAGCAATGCAAGCAGCCCTCCAGCCGCGATCTCCCGCTGTAGTGGGGTAAGTTGATCCATTGAATAGAAGTGCCGTAAGTCAAATTGCGCCGAAGGAGATCGATATGCCCGTGATTCCCGCAGCCGTCTTGAGCAACAAATTGGGCGGCTCGACTACAAATTCCGGCTTTCACGCCAAGTGGTGGACGCCGCGACTCGCTTGGCCGGTCGTAGTGGCCGCCGTAGTTCGTCTAACGCTGTTGGCTGTCATGCTCGCCCGAGGCGGGATCTCTGGCCTTTTCCAAGGCGACACAATCAGTTATCTCGAACCAGGACGCAGCCTGCTGCTGCACGGCCGCTTCTTTGCAGACGGTGTGCCGGACTTGGTACGCACGCCGGGGTATCCGCTCTTTTTTGCCATCACCAGTCTTGCAGGCTTGCCCGCTGCGGCTGTGGCAAATGTGATTCTCTCGGTGCTCTCGGTGATTCTCGTTTGGAAGCTGGGAAGGTCGGTCTTTGGCGATGACCGCATTGCACTCGGTGCAGCCTGGATCTTCGCTTTTGAGCCGATGGCGGTCTGTCTTTCTGTCATCCTGTTGACGGAGTCGCTGTTCCTGGCATTCCTTCTCCTCTGCATGGAGCGATTAGCTATGTTCTTGCGCGGACGCCGTTTGCAGGTGCTTGCAGCGGCTGGACTATGGCTTGCCGCGGCAACCTTTGTGCGTCCGGTTACCTATTTCCTGCCGGTTGCACTGGCTCTGGGATTGTTTCTGGTGTTGGCGCGCGAACCCGGCCTGCGCTGGAAGGCACCTGCCGTGTTGTTGATTAGTGTGCTGCCGTGGTTAGCCGCGTGGCAGATACGCAATCGGGTTGAGACCGGCTATCGCGGGTTCTCGAGCATCTCGGATGTAAATCTCTACTTCTACAATGCCGCCGCCGTGACAGCCAGCGTGCAACACCAACATTTATCCGACGTTCAAGGCGAGTTAGGCTATACAGGGTTTCTCAATCGCGGCGGGCAAAGTTACCTTTACCAGAATTATCTCACACGGAATCCTGAGCAGGCAGGATGGAGCCAGGGGCAACGCTTGGCCTTCATGCACTCCGAGGCTCTCGGTGTCATACGAAGGCATTACGGGGTCTACCTGCGTTCGTGTCTTACGCCCTTGCTCAAGACGGTAGTCGAGCCTGGCACGGCGTATTTTAACCGCCCGCTTCTGCTGTATCCGGAGGACCCCGGCAAAGCCAATGCCTTGTTTGTAAATGTGGGCCTGGTACGATGGGGGACCGCGCTCTTTAAAGCACATCCGTGGGAAATGGCGGAGAAGGCCGGTTTTGAGGTAGTGCTGTTGGTTATGTACTTGCTCGCGGCTCGAGGAATTTTACTTGCGGCGCGGGGAATTCTCCTCGATGGCATGCACAACACTTGTCTATGGTTGCTGCTTGGGACATCACTATATTTTCTTGCCGTCTCAGCGGCGGTTGGAGGATTGGGGGCTGATGCTCGCTATCGGCTGCCGATCATGCCATTCGTATGCATTCTTGCGGCCGCGGGCGCCCGGAGAAACGATAGTCTGATTCAGCAGTCCCCGAATCGGCCTGACTGAACGCAGCGTCAATCCGCCATCGAAGTTATTCCACTGGCGAGAAAGCCTTCATGAACTTACCGAGGATCTCTATCAAGGCGCACTGCAGCCCGCCGCACGCACCTGCAGGATTAAAGAACCGCGCATACAAATTGCTAATGACAGAGCTATGACCACAAGGAGATACGAATGCGAGTCTATTTAGCGGGAGTCGGCGGAATGCTTGGGGAGGCCCTCCATAAGGTGTTGGCCGAAAACCATGAATTGAAATGCACCGACATCGACGTTAACGAACCGTGGCTTGAAAAGTGCGACTTTCGCGACTTTGCCGAGTACGAAAGGCAGGTTTCCGCCTTTGAACCCACTATATTGATGCATATTGGCGCGCATACCAGTCTTGAGTATTGCGAGATAAACCCCGACGACGCCTACCGGACGAACGCTCTGTCCGTGGAGCATGCGGCAACGCTGGCGCAAGCTCACGGTATACCACTTGTCTACATAAGCACTGCCGGAATATTCGACGGCAAAAAGGAACTCTACGACGATTGGGATCAGCCAGGACCGCTTGGCGTTTATGCCCGGGCGAAATACCTGGGCGAGATAGTGGTTCAGACCCGAGTGCCGAAGCATTACATTTTTCGCGCCGGGTGGATGATGGGCGGTGGCCCCAGGAAAGACAAGAAGTTTATCAATTTGCTCATGAAGCAACTAGCCAAAGGTGTGACCGAACTTAATGTCGTCAACGACAAGCTCGGCACACCGACTTACACTGTTGACTTTGCCCGCAATCTTGCTGCGATGATCGAGACCCCATATTACGGCCTCTACAACATGGTTTGCGGGGGAGAGACTGGGCGACTGGAAGTTGCGCAGGAGCTGGTTCAACAGCTCAAACTTCAAGACCGAGTGCAAGTGAAGCCGGTCACTTCCGATTACTTCGCTCAGGAGTACTTCGCGCCCCGCCCTGCCTGCGAGCGTCTCGTGAATTACAAGCTCAAGCTGCGAGGCATGGACCTGATGCGCGACTGGCGGGTGGCGCTCCACGATTATGTAAGAGACTACTTTTCGGATTACGTGAAGCCGTTTGCGCCTCAGTATGCATCCGAGGCGAAGGATTTGCGCTGAAACGAGCGCTTCGCGTCGCCGCATTCGCATTTTGCAGCGCGCAGCCTCGATTCGGCGCCGCAGGTGCTAAGTTAGGACGGGATTGTCTGCGGCAGGTCAAATGGCCTGGTTACCTGAGCTTGTACTTAACTTTCGCCGCGGGCTGGGCTTGGGATAATCGCAATTTGAATTAGCGCGATCAATTCTTAGCACGAAGGAACGCTCATGCAGGTCTCCGTGGTGTTGCCGGCCTACAATGCCGGCAGATTTATCTCTCAAACCATTGAGAGCGTGCTCGCCCAGACATGGCGGGATTTTGAATTAATTATCATAGACGATGGATCGACGGACAATACACTGGAGATCGTGGCGAAATACGCCGCGCTGGATGCGCGAATCAGAGTTTATACACAACCGAACGTGGGGTTCGCACAGACACTGCATCGTGGCATCGATCTTTCTGTCAATGAATGGGTTTTTCGCATGGATAACGACGATCTGATGCGGCCTAACCGGATTGAGCGTCAACTGGCTTTCATAAACGAACACCCCGAACTGGCGGTGACTAGCTGTCTTGTTCACCATATCGATAGCAACAATCGAATCATCGGGAAAGATAATTCAAGGCTTTTTACCCACGAAGCTGTGGCTGCGCTTGTCTCGGCAAACGAGTTGATTGGCTTTAGTCATCCTGCCGTGGCGTTCCGCAAGAGCGCTGTTCTGGCAGTTGGTGGGTACCGCAAAGAATTCTTTCCGGCTGAGGATATAGATCTCTGGAACCGTCTCGTGGAGAAAGGCTATAAGATACTGGTGCAACCCGAGTATCTGCTGGACTATCGCATGCACGGGAACTCAGCGACGATCTCCGGGGCACGCCTCACTCGAACCAAGGTTCGCTGGCTGAAGGACTGCATGTTGCGACGCCGAGCAGGAAAGTCAGAGCTGGATTTGGAGTCCTTTCTGCTGAGTCAGCGCTCCGCGCCCTTCCTAATCCGGTTAAACCGCGAAAGGAAGGACTTAGCCAAGATATTCTACAAGGCCGCCGTGTCGCATTACGCGCAAAGGGAGTATCCGCAGCTTGCTTTTAAGTTGCTTGTGGCAGTCTTGCTGCAACCGAGGCTGGTTCTTGGTCAAGTGATCTCAAAGGCGTCCATTGGCCGACAGACTGGGGAAGTATAGTGCTTGACGAAAACTCCGACATACAAGATGCAACGGTGATCGGTTTTTTCTCGCGGATGAACGACGAAGAGGTTGAGTATGCCGTACTCCGCAACTACGAACTCTACCCGAAGTTCAGCCACGATATCGACCTGGTTGTGCGATGGAGGGATCTTCCGCGTTTAATGGCAGTAGCAAGATCCTGCGCCATCGATTATGGGTGGAGCGCGCTTACAGAGTGCGATCACTGGGCACGTTCTTCAATCCACGAGCATACCATTCAAGTTAAGCGCTTTTATACCGTGAATCCGCCGCAGTATTTTCAAATAGACGCATTCCACTCCCACTTGGTCCTCGGACTTCCGCTTTTCGATGAGGACGCTCTGTTGCGCGAACGCATCAAGGACAGCCGGGGATTTTTCAGGATCGATGAACGTGTAGAGAACTTTTGCCGGCTTTTTGTCATTGCCAGACTGGTTGGTCTAAAGGGCACGGAAGAGAAAGTAAAGCGATATAGTGACCGGGCGCTGTCATTTTGGAAAAAGGCGCCTGGTCCGTCTCAATTTGCGGGAAATCTGGGCTTTCCGAATATATCGGCGGCGCTTGACTTTCTCAGATCAGGTAACTTGCAGTTATTCAAGAAGGAGATTGATCGACAAAAGCGCGCTTGGTGGATTAAGCAAGTGTCCTCGCACCCCTTGCGAGCAGGCAAGCTGGTTTTCAACCGTTCTATAGATTACTTGCGTTTGTTCTGGTTGCGCCCATGCGGGTTTGATCTTCGCGTATTTGCAAACGATGAAGGGCAACGCAAGCGCCTCGAGCAATTCCTGAAGAGGCTCACTGAAGCAAATATCATCACCCACTTCACCTTGAGCAGCGATTTCAAGGAGAGGCGAACGGTGCGGGAGCGGGGCGGCATTGTGGTGGTCTGGGCCCCGGCGGAAAGTGCGGACGTCATCATAGACTGTCAGGCGGATGAGCAAAGCATAATGGGCGCGCTCATAACACGAATCATTGAACGGCATCCAAAACTTGCGATCAAAGGATAACAACAAATTTGAAAATCGTCATTCTTGGTCCTGATGGAGCCGGTAAAAGCTCTGTCATTCGGGGATTAATTGGAGAATTGAATCAAAGGGGCCGCGTCGTGAAGATGCGCCACCTAAAGCCGCGAATCGTCATGCGGCGACTAGGCGAATCGGTTACTATTGTCGTCGATCCTCATGGTAAACCGCCGCGGTCGGCGCTAATCTCTCTTGCAAAGATATTCGTCTGGCTCATGGAAGAGTGGTACGCCTATCTCTTTCAGGAAAGAAAGGCGGAGTTGCTGCTCTGCGACCGCTACTATCATGATCTCCTGGTTGACCCAATACGGTATCGCTACGGAGGGCCGATGAGTATAGCCCGGCTCATCGGAACCCTCATGCCCCAGCCAAGACTGTGGGTGCTCTTGGATGCCCCAGCCGAAGTTTTGCAAGCGCGCAAGCAGGAAGTTCCCCCGGAGGAGACCGCGCGGCAGCGCCAGGCATACTTGTCGCAGGTCAAAAAGCAGCGAAACTATGTGATCGTAGACGCTTCGCAGCCGTTGGACAAAGTTATCACGGATGTTGAGCATGCCATCACCGCAGCGGTGATCGAATTCGAAGGCAATCGTGGTTGAAGTTAGCCGTTTCTACAGTGCGCCGGACCAGCCTTATGGAACCCATCTCGCCCTGCGCTGGAATGGGCGGGTGCGCTATATCGTTCCACGCACAGCCGCCGGGCAGAAGGCTTGTTGGAAACTCTTTCATCCCGGCCGGCTTGGGTTTCCTCTGCGCGCAATGGCTCGCCTGCCGCGCCTGCTCGGCGCTGTCAGCTGCGTGGAAGCCGATAAACTGGCTTCGATCCGTGAGGCAATCAGCAAAGATGCTGGACTATCTTGCTGTCGCACCGGGGCGCCCGGACCGTGGTCCAAAGACACCATTCTATTTTTGGATCAGTCCGCCGAGCCGCAGTATATCGTCAAGGCGGGCGCGGGAGAAGCCGTTAACTCCCTTCTACGCAACGAAGCGAAGTGGCTGCGCACGCTGCGCAGTCAGGCGTCTCTGGTTGATCACATTCCCGAAGTTGTTGCCCATCGCTCCGGAGAGGATCTCTCCTTCGTGGTCGAGCGACCGCTCCAGGGCAAATTCGAACATAAGCTGCGAGAGTTGCACTTCGCTTTTCTACGGAAGTTGCAGGAATACTCGCGCCAGACCATGCCACTGGAAGAGTCGCGGCTTTACCAGAATCTGCGCTCGCGGCTGAAGGATCTCGACGGGCTACTTACCCAGGCATGGTCGATCCGCATAGAGAAAGCCATGCGGCAAATTGAGCAGTCGCTTTCCGGGCCGGCAATCCTGTTTGTGGCCGCGCACAATGACTTTACGCCATGGAATATCCGCGTGCAGGGTGGCGTCGCCAGAATCTTCGACTGGGAGTATGCGGACTATGAGCAGCTTCCCTTGTTTGACCCGCTCCACTTTGCCCTGATGCCGATGGCGTTGAAGCGCGACAAACCGCAAAATATGTTGCGAAGAATAAGCCGGATTTTGCAACTCTGCGAACAATCGCTGGGGAAGGAACGATGCTATGCGGCGGATACGCAGGCGCTGGCTTACCTTGTTAACCTCTGCACGCTTTTTCTTTGGGCAGATCGTGGGCGATGCACCCAGCATCCCACAATAGTAAGTTATGCTCATCTCATCGATCAGATATCTCGCAGCTGTTCATCAATGCCAGGAACGGCGAGAGAATAAGGAAGCGGTCAATCCAGGTTTCCAAATAATTGATCGCGCCCGCTGCTAACAATAATGAGACGGTATGCGCCATTGCAGCGGAAGATCAAGGAGTATGAATTCCATCATGAATAGTCAGGCAAGAATTGGCATTGTCACTGTTACCTATAACAGCGGACGCGTACTCGAAGGATTTCTGAGTTCGCTGACATCACAGACTTATGAAGATTTTCTCATCTATGCGGTGGACAATGCCTCGCAAGATGACACTCTGGCGCAACTGGGTGCCTGGGGCGACGCAAGGCTGCGTGTGATTCCGAACCTTGTCAATGTTGGCTTTGCCGAGGGAAGCAATCAGGGAACACGCGCAGCGCTGGCCGATGGTTGCGATCATGTGCTGTACCTGAATAATGACGTGGAGTTCGATCCGGAGACCTTCGCAATACTTGAAGCGGAGCTTGATGCGCTTAGTTGCGATATTCTGGCTCCAAAAATATTATATGAGGATCGCGTGCATATCTGGTCGGCAGGCGGAACTTTCAACGTTCTCAAGGGCTATCTTGGCGGTCATACGGGTGACGGAGAGATCGATCATGGCCAGCATGAGACGCCTGTACGCATCAAGAATGCGCCCGGATGCTGTCTTTTGGCGCGCAAAACGGTCTTCTATAAAATTGGTCTGCTGGATAATAAATACTTTGTCTACCACGAGGATGCGGACTTCCTGTTTCGCGCATGGCGGGCAGGACTTACGATGTTTTATACTCCCCGCGCGCGCATCTTTCATAAGGTGAGCTCGCTCACCGGAGGCGCCGCATCGCCCTTCAGCATACGATTCAACACACGGGGCCATGTGTACTTCATGCTGAAGAATCTTGGTGTGCTGCGCTGCCTCATGTATTTGCCGGCTCTGCAACTGAGGATGCTTATTAAGGTGCTTCTTCGCTCCATAAGTTGGAACGAGTTTGTCATTCGACAACGCGCATTTCTCGAAGGTATTGCCGTGTGGGCATCCCAGGATACTTCAAGCAGTTCTGAGTAACAAAAAGGAGAACAGGATGAGCGACAAGTTGATTGTGGTTGCAGGTGCGGGGGGATTCATTGGGGGAAGTCTGGTGGCATCGCTCCGGCAGAGGGGCTGCAGTCATATCCGCGCAGTCGATGTTAAGTCGCTGGATCATTGGTATCAGAAATTCGACAATGTCGAGAATCTCTGCCTCGACCTGAATAAGAAAGATAATTGCGAGATCGCGGCAAAAGGCGCCGCGGAGATTTACAATCTGGCCTGCAACATGGGCGGTATGGGCTTTATCGAAAAGAACAAAGCCCTTTGCATGCTCTCCGTGCTGATCAATACCCATATGCTGATGGCGGCGCGGAAATACGGCGTCGAGCGCTATTTTTATTCCTCGTCGGCCTGCGTCTACAACGGCGACTTGCAGCACACTTCCGATGACGGCGACCGCTTTACGCCGCCGGCGTTGAAGGAAGCTGACGCATATCCCGCGCTCGCCGAAGACGGTTATGGCTGGGAGAAGCTCTTCTCCGAGCGGATGTGCCGTCACTTCCGGGAGGACTTCGGCCTGCACACGCGCGTGGCGCGCTTCCACAATATCTATGGCCCATGGGGAACATGGTTCGGCGGCCGCGAGAAGGCGCCGGCGGCGATCTGCCGCAAGGTGATTGAAGCTAAATTGAAGGGCAAGCATGAGATTGAGATATGGGGAAATGGCCACCAGACGCGCTCCTTCATGTACATCGACGATTGCCTGAAAGGCATCGACATGATCATGAACTCTGATATTATCGAACCCCTCAACCTTGGCTCCAACGAGGCGGTCAGCGTCAATCAGTTAGTGGATATCGTCGAAGATATCGCGGGCATCAAGCTGAAGCGCAAATATGACTTGGACGCTCCCAAAGGCGTGAATGGACGCAATAGCGATAATACCCTGATCCAGCAGTTGCTGGGCTGGGAGCCGAGCATCACACTTCGCCACGGGCTGGAAAAGACCTACGCCTGGATACTTGAGCAATATCAATTACGGGAGAGCGGCGCTGAAGGGGTCGTTCGCGAAATTGAAGAATGATATCTGTAACTGGATGCGCTGAAGGCTCTTCAACTTCCGCTCATTGCAAATTGGCTGCCCGATAGTCATATGCATTGTTCGAGGCAACATAGAGACGGAATTTTTCATGAATGCGTCACTCGGCCTTTATGCTAACCGTGCTGTTAGTATTTCGCGCAAATAGTCCCAAAAGGAAGGACATAATGCCCAGCCGAATTTCGGTCATCACCCCCACACGCAACATGGGCCATTTTCTGGAACCTTGCATTCTCAGCAACATGGCGCAGTTCTATCCCGATCTCGAGCACATCGTCGTGGATGGCGCTTCGACCGACAACTCGGTCGAGATTCTTCGCCGTTATCCTCATCTCCGCTGGGTCTCCGAGCCGGATAAAGGGCTTTCCGACGGCTTGAACAAAGGCATTCGGATGGCGACCGGCGATATCATCGGCTGGTGCAATGCTGATGACTTGTACCTGCCCGGAACGCTTATCGTGGTTAATGAGTTCTTTGAAGCCCATCCCGATATTGACCTCGTTTACGGCGATTACCGCGAAACGGACGAGTTTGGCAGATCTATCCGCGTCTTCCGGGAGATGCATTTCTCTCCGTTTGTCTTTCGCTGGCTGAAGGTCAATATTATTCCGACCTCCTCGGCCTTCTGGCGGCGGCGCATCCACGACAATGATCTCTGGTATGAAGATAAGATGCGCTACGCCATGGATTACGACTTCTTGAGGAGAGCCTTCGCACAAGGATATAAATACCAGCACGTCAGCATCCTATTTACCGACTTCCGGCGCCATGGCGGCTCGCTGACTGCGGCCGGCGGCCAGTTGAGAGAGCATGAAATGATCGTCCGACGCGACGCTGGGGCATTCTGGCGGAGCTTCGGTCCCGCCTTTCCGCTGATCCGCTGGATCTTCAAGCAGAGTGCCCGCGCCCTGCGGATTGGCGAAAAATGCTTGAGAGGCCTTTACTTCGATAACTCCCGCAAGTAGTGCGAACAGGCCCGGATGAAGCGGCAGGGCGAGTGTCCGGTTTTGACGTTTTCCGTTGAATGGAGAAGGTATGAGGGTTTTGCTGTCGTCTTATGCGTGCGAGCCGGGGAAAGGCTCCGAGCCGGAGGTCGGCTGGCAAAGAGCCCTTCATATGCTGGCGTATGCCGACGAGGTATGGGTGCTGACGCGTTCCAATAACCAGACAGTTATTGAAAGAGACCCTCTGAGTCGTAAGCAGGGACTACATTTTCTCTACTTCGACCTTCCACCATGGGTGCTTAAACTCAAAAAGCAAGCCTGGTTTCTTCCCCTTTACTTCATCCTTTGGCAGTGGGGAGCTTACCGCCTGGCTGCCTGGCGCCATCGCATAACGCCGTTTGACCGCGTCTATCACGTCACCTTTGTTAGTATGCAATTCGGTTCCTTTATGGGCCGGCTCGGAGTGCCGTTTATTATTGGGCCCATTGCAGGCGGAGAACGTGCGCCCTTGCGCCTGCGTCGCAGTATGCCAATCCGCGGCAAAGTTACCGAGTTTCTGCGCGATCTGGGAATAATATTCCAGCGCTACAGCCCACTCACTCGTCCCGCGTTTGCCGCCGCAGAGCGTATTTATGTTACGACGGCAGACAGCCTGCGACTAGTCCCGCCCAAATGGCGCTACAAGACTGAGGTCCAACTGGCCATTGCCACGCATGGCCTTGCGGCGCTAAACGACAAGCGGCGGCCGCCTCACTCTCCGCGTTTTGCCTTCGCCGGGCAACTGATTCACTTGAAGGGCTTGCATCTAGCCATCCGCGCGCTTGCTCAGGCCAGAACTGCCCTTCCCGATGCAACGCTCACTCTGATTGGAGCAGGTCCGGCCGAAAAATGGTTGCGCTCCGTGGCCATGCGATGCGGAGTCACTCATGCAGTCGAGTTTGCTGGCCAGCTTCCGCGGCAGGAGCTTGTGGATTCCTTTGGAAGTTATACGGCGCTGGTCTTTCCCAGCCTCCATGACACCGGCGGAATGGTTGTTCTTGAGGCGCTCTCACAGGGCCTTCCTGTCATCTGCCTCGACCTGGGAGGCCCCAGCGTCATCGTCAATGAATCCTGTGGGATTGTTGTCTCTACAAAAGACGCCGATGAGGCGCAGATAGTTACCCGCATTGCGAACGCCATGATTTCCCTAGGGACACTGTCCGCCGCGGAGTTGAAGCGCCTTTTTATGGGAGCTCACGCCAGAACTAACGAGTTTTCCTGGGCCAGCCTGACGAAGCACATCGCCGCATGCTAATCTAAGATTTGACCACAGCAACAAAGACTGGCAATGTTGAAGTTATCTGAACAGGACAAGGCATATATATGAAGCAATCTCCGCGATGGATCGGCAATAGCGAAGGCGAGATCCCGGTAGCTACATCTAATAGGCGCGTTTCGTTCCTGAAATTCCTCTTGAGGTACCCTGTCTTTCTGCTGGCGTTTGGTCCTCCAGTATTCAGGTCAAACGCGGGGATTGACGCAACCAAAGGAATTGTGGATTTCTGGGCTTTTTTTCAGGTCGGTTGGATCGCCTTGATTGCCGTTAGGGCGATCCTGCGTTTAGCTTCCTCACATACAATCTTCATGCCGCAGCAGGTTCGATCCATACTTAGATATGCCTTTTTTCTCGGGCTGTTGTTCCTGGCATCCGCGGCATATTCTCCCAGCCGCCTTGTGTCGGCGGCATACTCGATCTTATATTTTCTCACCTGGATTTGCGTCGTAGAGTTTGTAGTCGATACCTATAAGAACCCTCCGGATTGGATGCAATGCCTGCTTCATCTAAGGTTGATATTATTTCTACTTTTCCTTGTGGTTCTTATAACCCTCTTTTTCAATCCTATTATCGTCATGGCAGTTATACCTAGTATCGGAATACGCCTTACCGGAGGATCCGTGGCTCCTGTAACGGTGATCTGCCCGATGATCGCGATCATTTCGGCATATGCCTTTCTGTATTCTCTCGAATCCAAAGCTCGATCAACCTTCTTCTTTTTTATCGGCCTGGCAGGCACATTGATTGCTCAATCAAGAGGAAGCGAACTTGCCCTTCTGGCGTCCCTCGTGCTGGTAGGATTCATCTGGGCACGAACCGGCAAGCGAAGCTCTTATCTCTTCCTCGCCACATCCATTGCAACCGTTCTGCTCAGCGGCGCGGTCTTGGCGGTTGTTGGCGGAGGCCGCATATGGAACCTTTTCAACAAGGGGCAAAGCATGGAAGTCATTGAAAGCGCCAGTGGAAGGACCGATATCTGGAAGTTTGTCATCCATTACTGCATGGCTCACCCGCAGGGGATGGGATATATCGCCGGCTTTAAAGTTATCTTCCGGCAGTATTTCGCGCTCGGACTACTGGTTGATGTTACCCATATCGGAAACGCCCACAACTCGTTTATGGATATTCTAGCAGATGCCGGCTGGCTGGCCTTGGCAATTTATCTGATCATGATGGTAAAGATTGTCAGTATTGGTTTGCGTTATGCACGGAAGCGCACTTTTATGACCATAGCGTCAGACAGTGCGTCCCGCCACGCGCTTCGATGCGCGCTGTTCCTGCTTTTCTTTTGTTTCGCGGAGGGAATGGATACCGCGGATTTCTCCGTCCCCTTAAGGGGCTCTTTCTATATTCAGTTCATCATTATCTCCCTCATCCTTGGCATTTCCGCAAGAATGATCGCCGTATCCCGTGCCCGGTCTATTATGCAACCTGATTATTTATAATGATACCAGATACTCCGCTTCAATAGGACTCTATGAGAATCCTCGTAGCTCACAATAGATACCGATTCAGCGGCGGCGAGGACGCGGTCGTTCTTGACGAGGTAACACTGCTGCGGCTACGTGGTCACGGCGTGATGCTTCTGGAACAGGATAACGACGCCATTCATGGCATTCGCGGCAACTGTGCTGCTTCCTCGTCGATTTTTTATTCATCCCATTCGAAAATGCGGATGAAGGATGCAATCCATGACTTCCAGCCCGACATCCTGCACGTCCATAACTTGTTTCCCATGCTGTCGCCGTCGATTATTATGGAAGCTGACGCATCGGGAATCCCCATTGTTCAGACTTTGCATAATTTCAGGATGCTCTGCGCGAACGCGCTGCTCTATCGCAATGGAGCTATATGCACAGACTGTGTCGGCAAATCGCTTCCGGTCGATGGCATCGTGCATAGCTGCTATCGCGGCAGCCGGGCGGGCAGCGCGATCGTCACGGCAGCGTATGCCTTCCATCGGCTCATTCACACTTGGGATCGCGTCGATCTTTTTATTGCAGTTTCCGCCTTCGAGCGCGATATTCTGGTTCGCGGCGGTTTGCCTGCGGAGAAGGCCGTCGTCAAACCGAACTTTGTTGGTTCAGACACTTGGAATGTAAAGAGGAACGCGGAGGAGTTCGCACTGTTTGTGGGAAGGCTCTCGCCGGAAAAGGGCATCGGAACGTTGCTATCGGCGTGGAATACAGGCAGAATACCGTTTCGTCTGAAAATCATCGGCGATGGCCCCATGATAGACGAAGTGCGCTCCTGCGCGGCCAACAACCCCGCTGTCGAATATCTGGGGGCGCAGCCATCGGACGCGGTCTATAGCGAGATGGCGAAGGCGAAGTTTCTGGTTTTTCCATCCGAGTGGTTTGAGACCTTTGGACGCACAGTGGTTGAAGCGTTCTCACAAGGCACTCCAGTTCTCGCGGCTGATCTTGGCGGCGTCCGGGAGTTAGTGGAGGACGGCGTGACAGGCTATCGCTTTCCACCAGGGGATGCCGATGCACTCGCATCCGGTGCGCTGCGCTTCACCGCCGGCGATGATTACGAAAGAATGCGCGCCAATTGCCGCAATTTATTTCTAAGTAAATTCACCGCAGAAATCAATTACACCTTATTGTTAGACATTTACTCGAGAGCAATCGCAATCCGCAAGATGCGCTGTCAGAATCACTGACACTCCCGCTCAAATCGCTTCCAACTCCGTCTCCGCCGCGCATACCCCCATCCGCATTGCCTGCTCCTCTCCACTTAGTACGCGGAATACGCCCTCGGCCAGGGCCTGTAACTCATCCTCGCCGGGATAAATCCGGACCGGAGCAATCCATTCCAGGTAACTGCGCAACTGCCGCACCACTCTCTCTGAGCGCGCCATTCCGCCGGTCAGCAGTAAGGCGTCCACCTTGCCCTTGAGCACAGCCGCCATCGCTCCGGCCTCCTTGCCGACCTGATAGACCATCGCATCGAAGACCAGTGCGGCCTTACCGTCCCCCTCATCGATCCGCCGTTCCACTTCGATCAGGTCGCGCGTGCCCAGATAGGCGAAGAGTCCGCCGTCTCCGAAAAGCTGGCGGTCGAACTGAGCCTCGGTGTACTGGCCGCTGAAGCAGAGCCGGGCCAGCGCCCGCACCGGCAGCCCGCCCGTGCGATCCACGCCGAAGGGGCCTTCCTCGAGAGAATTGCTGTCGATCATGCGGCCGTCCTGGTGGGCCGAGACGGTGATTCCGCTGCCCAGGTGCGCCACAATCAGCCGCAGCGCCGCGTAGCTGCTCCCCTGCTCGCGCGCAAATCGCCGGGCCACGGCCTTGGTGTTCAGCGCATGGCCGATGGAGGTACGCTCGATCAGCGGAGAACCGGAGGGCCGCGCGCACTCCTGCCACTCGTCCACCGTCACAGGGTCCACAATATAGGCGTTCACCGCGGCGGCCTGAGCGAAGCGGAGCGCCAGCAGCGCGCCCAGGTTCGAGGCGTGCTGACCGCGGCGCGCCAGGCGCAACTCCTCCACCATCGCCTCATCCACCAGATAGGTGCCGCAGGGCAGCGGCGGCAGAATGCCGCCCCGGCCCACCGCGGCGGCAAACGCCTGCGCCGCGTACCCGGCCTCCGCCAGCGCCTGCTCAATCAGCCCGGCGCGATAGTCCAGCCGCGCCAGCACCGGCTTGCCGCGGAAGCGCTCGATCTCATCGTCCCCGTGCCGGATGGTGTGCTCCCATTCGGCGCCGTCCTCGGTGTAAACCCCAAACTTCGTGGACGTTGCTCCGGGGTTCAGAACCAGTACCCGGCTCTTCTCGTTTGTCAAAAGTTTTTCCTCCAGGGCCAGAACGAGTTTACCCTGTACCCCACCCTTCTTGAAGCATTTTTCCTTTTGTGTGGAGTGCGGCGTGGACCAGGAGGTCCACGCGACAGCCGGCCAGGAGGCCGGCGCTACCTGTTNNGCCAGGAGGCCGGCGCTACCTATACTTGCAGCGTCCGCAGCCTCGGGGGGCAAAATGTACCTTCGCTGCCAACCCTTCGCCGAAACTACCAGAAATATACTGACCCTGGATCGAATCCGTGCTATACTCTATGTAATCGTAGAATTCGNNTCCGCGCCCAGCATCAACTGGCCCTGCGCGCCGCCCCGCATGCGCCGGATCTGCTGCACCGCCAGAACCGCCACTCTGTCCCTCGCTGTCCCTTGATTCTCTACCGAATTCTATTGCAGTGTTCAGCCGTCAGTTGTCACTGGTCAGGTTTCAGGTCTCAGCTTTCAGCTTTTAGCTTTTGGCTTTTGGCTTTTAGCTTTTGGCTTTTGGCTATTTGCTTTTTGCTCCTAGCTCTTAGCTCTAAACTCCAGCCTGTAGCCGGCGGCCCTTCACGTCTTCACTCTTTCGCTCGTTCACTCTTTCACTTCTTCACTCGTTCCCTTGTTCCCTCGTTCCCTTGTTCCCTGTTTTTCCCCATCCGCTTCGCTTCTTCCTCTCCGTCCAGCACGCGGAATACCCCCTCGGCCAGCGCCCGCAGCTCGTCCTCGCCGGGATACACAGCCACCGGCGCGATCCAATCCACATAGCCGCGTACTTGCGCCACCATCCGCTCGGAGCGCGCCATGCCGCCGGTCACCAGCACCGCGTCCACCTTACCTTCAAGCACCGTGGCCATCGCGCCCGTCTCTTTTCCAATCTGATAGGCCATGGCCTCGAAGACGGCCGCGGCCTGCCGGTCGCCCGCGACAATTCTCCGCTCCACCTCGATCAGGTCGCGCGTTCCGAGATACGCGAACAGCCCGCCGTCACCGAAGACGTGGCGATCCAGTTCACCCTCCGTCATCTTTCCGCTGAAGCACAGCTTGATCAGCTCGCGCACCGGCAGCGATCCCGTGCGGTCCGGCCCGAACGGGCCTTCTTCGATCGAATTGCTGTCGATGGTGCGGCCGTCCCGGTGCGCTGAAACGGTAATTCCGCTGCCCATATGCACCACGATCAGCCGCAGCTCGGCGTAAGCCCATCCCCCCTCGCGTGCGAACCGCCGCGCCACCGCCTTGGTATTCAGCGCGTGCCCAACCGATGCCCGCTCCACCAGCGGCGAGCCGGTCAGCCGCGCCACATCCTGCCACTCGTCCACCGTCACCGGGTCCACAATGTACGCGCTTACGCCCGCCGCGCGCGCAAAGCGCAGCGCCAGCACCGCGCCTAGGTTCGACGCATGTTCTCCGCGCCGTGCCCGGCGCAGTTCCTCCACCATCGCGTCGTCCACCAGGTAAGTGCCGCAGGCCATCGGCGGTAGCAGCCCGCCTCGGCCGGCCACGGCCGAATAAGGCTCCAATCCGCGCCCGCTCTCGCTGTATCCTGCCTCATCCAGCGCCTTCCGGATCAGCCCCGCGCGATACTCCAGCCGCGCCAGCATCGGCTGTCCGCGAAATCGCGCCAGCTCCTCGTCCCCGTGGTGAATCGTGCGCGCCAGTTCCTCGCCCGACCGCGTGTACACGCCAAACTTCGTCGATGTTGTTCCGGGATTGATGGCCAGAACCCGATCTTTCTCCCTGCTCAATCTTCACCTCTCCGGCGCAATCGAGTGTATCGCGTTCCCGCGCCGCAAAGCCTGTGATCCAGGCAACCTCCGGCGGAAAATCATTCTCATTGTGGGACTTGCATTCACGATTCCCTGATCCCCTTGTCAATTCCGTGCTACACTGAATGTAATCGTAGAATTCGATCTGAAGTTCTTGCCTGTTCCGGTTACCGCCTACTCGCAAACTTCCACATTGCGTTCGCGGTAAATCAGTACAGAGGAGCAACACAGAAATGGAAACGGGTACAGTCAAGTGGTTTAACGACGCCAAGGGTTTTGGATTTTTGAGCCGCGAAAACGGCGAGGACGTCTTCGTTCATCACACCGCCATCCAGTCGAACGGCTTCCGTTCGCTGCAAGAGGGCCAGCGCGTCCAGTTCAACGTAACCAAGGGCCCCAAGGGCTGGCAGGCTGAGAACGTCCAGGTCGTCTAAGGGTTACCCCCTTCGAACGCTTCGGATTCAAATAGAGAGGGACGGCTCAATGCTGTCCCTCTTTTGCGTTGGGCGGCATTCCAATTTGGCGTCGGGTGAGGCGGCTCAAGCCATCTATCGGCAAACTGGTAAGCAGCCCACCGGCTGCGCCGATAATATAATTATGGATTTTCAGCGTTCCTCCGGAGTTCTGCTGCACGTCACTTCCCTGCCCTCCATGGGCGGCATCGGCGACCTGGGGCCTGCCGCCCATGAGTTTGTGGCCTTTCTCGCCGCAGCCAAGCAGCACGTCTGGCAGGTTTTGCCGCTCTGCCCCACCGGCTATGGCAACTCGCCCTATGCGGGCACGTCGGCTTTTGCCGGCAATCCCTTCCTCATCAGCCTTGAATTTCTCTCCGACTGGGGCTGGATCGCCCCGGAGCGCCTCACCGGCCAAGGCGGGCGCAGCGGACCTGTGAACTTTGAAGAGATCGAGTGGCGCAAGGTGAAGCTGCTCTACGAGGCGGCGGGCAACTTCCTTGACTGCGGGCCGCTTGGTCCGAAGCACGACCCCAGGCTGGCCTTGCAATGGGAGCAGTTTGAGAAGTTCTGTACCACCGAGGCGGCCTGGCTTGCCGACTACGCGCTCTACGCCGAGCTGCGCCGCCAGTTTTCGACCGGCGCGTGGACGGCCTGGCCGGAGCCGCTGCGCCGCCGAAAGCCGCAGGCCCTGGCCCATGCCGCCGCCACCCATGCGCGGCGGGTGGCCGAGGAACAGGCCTTGCAGTTTGCATTTTCCGTACAATGGACCAATCTCCGCGAGGCCGCGGCGCAAAAGAGGATTCGCATCCTGGGCGACGTGGCCATCTTTGTCAACATGGATTCGGCCGATGTGTGGGTCCATCCGGAGCTTTTCGAGCTGGATGAGGAGCTACAGCCGATTCGCATCGCCGGCGTGCCGCCCGACTACTTTTCCTCGACCGGCCAGCGCTGGGGCAACCCGCTCTATCGCTGGAATGTTCTGGCCGAGCGAGGCTTCGACTGGTGGATTGAGCGCATCCGCCGCACCTGCGAGCTGTATGACATCGTGCGCCTGGACCACTTCCGCGGCTTCGAGTCCTACTGGGCGATTCCCGCCAAAGAGGAGACGGCGGTCAACGGCGAGTGGGTGAAGGCGCCGGGCTTGGCGCTCTTCCGCGCGCTGGAGGCGGCGCTGGGACCGCTGCCGCTGGTGGCCGAGGACCTGGGCGTGATTACCCCCGATGTGGTCGCGCTGCGCCAGGCCCTCAGCCTGCCGGATATGAAGGTGCTGCAATTCGGATTCAGCAACCAGGGCGCGCACATCCACCTGCCCCACCGCTACACCCCCGCCACCGTAGCCTATACCGGCACGCACGACAACAACACCACGCTGGCCTGGTGGAAGACACTCCCACAAATCGAGCGCGCCGCCGTCGAGGATTACGTGGGGCCGGTGGGCGAGCAGCCGGTCTGGCCGCTGATTCGCGCCGTCGAGGCCAGCGTGGCGCAGTTGGCGGTACTTCCGGCGCAGGACCTGCTGGAGCTGGGCTCCGAAGCCCGCATGAACACGCCGGCCGTCGCCGACGGCAACTGGCACTGGCGCGCCCCGGAGGCCTGCTGGACCCCGGAGCTTGCGGCAAGGCTGGCCGCGCTGGTGGAAGTCACCGACCGCGATAACGATCCGCTGGGCGGGGCAAAAGAGGGCGGATAGGCGGCGACTTGTGTGGAGGTTCGTTAGAATCTAGTTAATAACCCAGTATTGATACGGCACGGCTTTACAGGCTGCGGANNTTTTCCGCAGCCTGTTTAGCCGTGCCGCAAACACCAAACAAAATCGCGGGCTTTAGCCCCTGAGGGAACCGCTCTCCTGGCTTACCGCCGCCTTGTACGCCGGAATCCATTCGGGAAAGACGGAGACTTTCATCATCTTCGAGATCAATGCTGCGGCCTCTGCTTCGGTGAGCCTTGAACCAATTGTCCATGTCCCAGAAGTGCTGTCGATCTCCACTTGGATTTGCTCAGGGTATTCTTTTCCCGTCAAGGTAACACGCGGATTTGAACGCAGGTTCCAAATGGTGTAGGTCAACTGGGTTCTACTTTTCGCACAAGGGTGGGTGTTCGTTACGGTGAGGTCGACAGAGGTTAGGATGATAAGTCTCTTTCGTCCCACTAGCTCTGTGCCGAGAGTTATAGCCAGAAACAACACCACCGCACCAACCAACGCCAAAGTCCAGCTACGTGCCGGATCGTCGAAGCCTCCAAATAAGCCATAAATAACGAACGGAAGCCCTGTTACAAAGACAATTGCGAAGATATCAGCGAACGAAGCGGGTTCCGGCATCTCCACACGAATCCCGTCCTCCGTGCGCTCCCACTTCAATCTGCCCGCCAGTGTTTCGAGCATCGTACCTTCCTCTTGCTCCCGATCTTACCGCGTTTTGCTCGCATCGTGCTATCGGTATTGCTCTTGAATGGAGTCTAGGAATAGCAGGTTTCGAAAGGGCATGGCTTCACAAGCTGCGGAAAAACCCCTAATTTCGGGTAATATGTACGAAAATCTTCCCTCCGTGGCTAAAGCCACGACTGATTCTAATGGCTTTACACGGGGGTTAAAACCCCCGTCTCCCTCCGAATTGAGTTTTTCCGCAGCCTGTTCAGCCGTGCCGTATGCGTGCCCTAAATGGATGCGGCTTTAGCCGCCGGGAGAATGCAAGTCGTCCAAGATACATTCCCGCAGGGGCTAAAGCCCGCGTTTCTTTTGCTGCACGGATGTCAGGGCTAAAGCCCTGATCTACCAGTCGCACCTTGACACATACCGGCGCTTGACCGCAGCCGGCTTATTCCTCTTCCTTGACTGGAGCGTCGAATTCCGGGACCGGCGCGGCGGATTCCTTCACCGCCGCAACCGCTTCCTTGGCCGGATCGAGCGTGTGGAAGCCTTCGCTTTTGGCGGCTTCCAGCAGCAGCGCCGAGGCGGAGACGAAGATGATCTCGGTGCCCTGGAACATATCGCGGGCGACGATGGCGGCAGCCAGTTGCAGCGCGTCGGGCCAGCGCAGCGTGGTGCGGTCGAGGAGCTGCCGCGCGGCTTCCAGCACCGCCGGGTTGAGCGGCTCCTGGACCATGCGCGCGGCTTCCATGCGCAGAATCTCCAGCGCCGCGGTGGCGTCTTCGGCGCTGATGCCGCCGGACCGCTCGCGGCGGCGGATAGCCCCGTAGACCTCCAGCGGCGTGGAGGCGGAGATCAGCTTGCGGTTGTCCTCCACGGCCTCCATCAGGCGGATCAGCTCATCGGTGCCCTGCTCCTGGACAAAGAGCTTGGCGAAGGCGGTGGCCTCAAGAAAGTAGCAGCTCACAGGTTCCCCCGTTCTTCTTCAATGGCTTCGGCGATGGATTCGCCATGCGCCGCGACCGGATGGAAGCGCTGCGCCTCGTCGGGCATTCCGGCCTCGGCGCGGTTGAGGCGGATGGTGGTGGTGGGATAGGCCGGGGTCTTGGGGTTGGCGATTTTGCTGGTGACCACGACGCCGCGCTGGATGGCCTCGGCCAGCACCGCCTGGCGCGACTCCGGATGCTGATTCCAGCGGAAGGCCTTGCGCGGCAGGAAGGAGTCGCGGAACCACTTGAGGGCGATGAAGGCGTGACCGCCCCGCTCGGCCTCGGCCAGCGACGAGCACAGCTCCTTCACGCGCGCGTCCAGATCGGCGGGAATCAGCGCCTCCTGGCCGTCATCGTCCTCGGCTTCAAAGCTGTTTCCGGAGATAGCGCGCGGCGCGCGGATGGGACGCGGAGCCGCCTCGACGCCGTCGATGCGCTCGAAGTAGATGCGCACCTCGTCTTCCTCCGGCGACCATGAATCCGCCATCGCGTTGCGCCGCTTGCTGCGCCCGTTTTCGCCGCACAGCTCGACGATCGCCTGGTAGCCCGGAGGCGCCAGGAATGGGAAGGCTTGCGCCAGGTTGGGGTCGGTTGAGGCGGCTAGTTCATTCAGAGCTTCTTCGATGATCTCTTCCGCGTCGGGTATGCTCAGATTGCCTATTTCTACGCTACTTTGAACTGCTTTTGTCGATTTCATTTTTCCTTCTCCGTAATGCTGCGCTGGTGTCCGCCTGCGCTATAACGCCTCCAGCTGGCTTCATGGCCTGCTTCAGGAGTTTGAGCCGCGCGGACAAAAGTGAGCAGCCTTAGTTTAAAAATTCACTCATCGCGGCAGAGGATGGGCTTGCATATCATCCTGAGTTGCGGGCGGCCCTGGGGGCGGCCCGGCGATGCTTCGAGCTTGGTTATGATCCGTTGGAAGAGCGCCTGTCCTTCTCCGGCAGACGAATTTAATACCCCATGAAGTTAATGCGGCTCATGGCACTTTCAGGACTTTTGCCCGAATCATGGCCATCTTCCGCTGGTTTTTTCCACGCAGATGAATTGGAGAAAAACTCTAGCTAATCACTCAGCCTGAAGCTATTCATCCATCAGTGTAACCGATTATGCGGTTTTATGGGCAGTGTTGCAAAAAAAAGTATGTTGACCGCAGCCGCTCCGCTCACCTCGAACGCTTGGGAAAGTTGCGCTTCCGCCGCCGTTCTATCCGGTGGGCTTGCTCCGTACAATAGAAGATATGCGCCGCTGTTTGCAATTGCTGCTGCTTTTCTGCCTGGTTACTATCGGAGTACACGCCGTCGAGCCGGCTTTTGATCTTTCCGGGCCGAAGGTGGACATCCGCGTCAAGCGGGGAGTGGTCACGCTGCCGATCGGCGAGACCCCCAACCTGCTACCCGGAGACCGGCTGTGGATTCACCCCGACTTTCCCGAGAGCCAGTCGGCCCATTATGTGCTGATTGTGGCTTTTCTGCGCGGAGCGATGAACCCGCCGCCGCCGGAGTGGTTTACCCGCGTGGAGACCTGGACCCGCCAGGCGCGCGAAGAAGGCGTCTTCGTCACCGTGCCCGAAGAAGCCCAGCAGGCTCTGATCTTTCTGGCGCCGGAGACGGGCGGCGACTTCAGCACTCTGCGCGCCGCGGTGCGCGGCCGCCCCGGCGCCTTTGTTCGCGCCGTGCAGGACTTGCAGGCGGCCAGCGGGGACCGGATGCGCCTGGACGCTTACCTGGCTGAGGTCAAGGAGACCTCCCAGACCGATCCCGGCTTGCTGAAGGAACGCGCCGAGCGAGCGGCGCGCAGCCTGGGCATCCGGCTGGACCAGCAATGCTTTGACAAGCCCAGCGAGCAGCAGGCTCCCTGCCTGTTGCAACACACGGAAGGGCTGGTGCTGGACGACGCCAATGCGCAATCGCGGATGGCGCAACTGACCAGCGGTTCGAACGCGGACCTGATGAACCAGATCAGCTACTCGAACCTGGCCGGAGCGGGCGCGTACAGCCCTTATGTCGGCGCCATCGTGGACACGGCCAGGATTCTTGCCTCGCTGCACACGGCGCATTTCCAGTACATTCCCGCGCTGGCGCTGCCGGCAAAGGACACGCTCAATTTGCGGCTGAATGTGCCGCCCTCGTTCCGCGATCCCAAGTCAGTGGTGGTGGTGGCGCTGCCGCCGGTGGGCGCGGTCAAGCCGCCTCCGCTGCATCCGGTGAACCCGGCGGATAGATTTTGCGCAGAGAAGCCTGAGCTGGTGCTGCCGGTTGAGGGCGCGCCTCTGGTCTTTGCCACGGAACTGGCCCACGATCTCAAGCTGCGCATTGAAGACAAAGGCACTAAGAAGAACAAAGGCGGCCCGGTGGATCTGGCGGTGAAGGCCGATCCATCGCAGGGCGGACTGGTGCTGGCGCTGGCGCAACCCGCGCCGCCCTTGCCGGCCGGCGAGCTGACCGGCGTAGTACATGGCAAGTGGGGCTTTGACGATTGGGAGGGGCCGCGCTTCCACCTGCGCACGGCGCAGGCCGACAAGTGGAGCCTGGCGGCAGCGGACCAGTCGGCGCTGGTGGTGGGCCGCGAGGACACGCTGCACATCGAAGGGGAAAATGCATTGTGCGTGGAGCGCATTGAAGTGCAGGCAGCCGCCCCCGGCACACCGCTCAAGCTGGCCTGGAAGTCGCCTAAACCGGATCAGTTGGAGGTGATCGTCCCCATGAAGGACGCGGCTCCGGGGCCGATCAGCCTGGAAATCTATCAGTATGGACTGGAAAAGCCAGACCCGTTGCCGATGGTGGCCTACGCCGAGGCGGCGGCGCTCGACCGCCTGACGCTGAGCGCGGGCGANNCCGTCCGCACTCAGCCGCGTGCAGGACTATGACCAGTTGGCGATGAACGCCGGCAGCTCAACGGCCGCCCTGGAGCCGGGGAAACGCGCCAATGCAAGCGTGCTGTTGCAGGACGGCCGTCTGCTGCACGTACCGGTCACCGTGGAGCCGCCCCGCCCGCAGGTGACGCTGCTCAGCAAAGGCACGCAGGAAGAGGCATCCGCCCCGCCTTCGCCGGTGCAACTGGGCAGCCCCGACGACCTGCCCGTCGAGCGGCGGCTGGTCTTCTTTCTCCGCACCAGCGTGCCGCCGCGCTTCCCCCGCGGTGAAAAGGTCGAGGTAGCCGCGGCCGACGGCAGTTTCAGCACCATGCTGACGATGGCCGACGGCAGCCTGATGCTCGAAGATGCAAAAACTGCCCTGGGCGTTGTGGAACCGCTGGCCCGCTTTGGCTCCTCGGCCTTTGGGCCGTTGCGGGTCCGCGCGCTCTCGGAGGATGGGGTCACCGGCGATTGGCTGCCCTTGGGAACGCTGGTGCGGCTGCCCGGCTTCAAAGAATTGCACTGCCCGCGCGCCTTGGCCAAGCCCTGCACGCTGACCGGGAGCAACCTCTTCCTGGCCGCGTCGATCGCCGCCACGCCGGATTTCGACAACGCCGCCGATCTGCCGCTGGAATTCACCGGAACCCAGGTAAGCGTTCCCCATCCGCTGAACGGAGTCCTCTACCTGAAGCTGCGCGACGACCCGGAGACGGTACAAACGCTGACATTGCCGGTGAAGCTGCTGAATGCATCGGCTTCAGTTGTTTCAACGCAGGCTCAGCCCGCGGCTACCCCGGCACAGCCCGCCAAAAGCGAGCCGTGAGAGCGGCTGATGCGCGCCATCTCCTTGCGGAGGGAGACGGGGGTTCAACCCCCGCATCAAGCCAGCGAAACAACGCGGACTTTATCTCCGGAGGCAATGCCGGCTGGCAGAAAGAGCTTCCCTAGTTGAAATA
>PLPA01000214.1:0-3310 GCA_003159355.1 Acidobacteriaceae bacterium
TCGGTGGAGTAGGCCTTCTCGGCAGACATTTTGTAGGCGAAGCCGTGGCGCTGCATATACGCGGACATCTCGGCGCGGCCGCCAAGCTCGTCGATGAATGCAGCGTCGAGCCAGGGTTTGTAGACCTGAAGGCTTGGATTGACGAGCAGGCCGTAGCGGTAGAAGCGCTCAATGTCGTTGCCTTTGTATGTGGAGCCGTCGCCCCAAATGTGGACGTCGTCCTCCTTCATTGCGGCCACCAGCATGGTGCCGGTGACGGCGCGACCGATCGGAGTGGTGTTGAAGTACGGAACTCCAGCCGTCGTGATGTGGAAGGCGCCGGCCTGCAGCGCGGCAATGCCTTCGCGAACCAGAGGGCCTCGGCAATCAATGAGGCGGGCCTTCTCGGCGCCATATTCGAGAGCCTTGCGCGGAATCTCGTCGTAGTCGGTTTCGTCGGGCTGGCCCAGGTTGGCCGTGTAGGCGTAGGGGAGAGCACCCTTCTGCTTCATCCAATGCAGGGCGGCGGAGGTGTCGAGCCCGCCGGAGAAGGCAATGCCGACTTTCTGGCCGACGGGCAGGGTTTCGAGAATGACGGACATGCTTGAGAACCTCGGAGAACATCTAGCTTCTGGCTAGAAGCGAATGGTTACATAATGATGATGAAGGCGTCTCAGGTGGCTTACGCTCTTATGACAGCCCGCCCAGCAGCAGCAGCAACAGCGCCTTCTGCGCGTGCAGGCGATTCTCGGCTTGATCGAAGACGATGGACTGCGGGCTGTCGATCACCGCGTCGGTGACTTCGGCGTTGCGGCGCGCGGGCAGGCAGTGCATGAAGACCGCGTGCGGCGTGGCCTTGGCCATCAGCGCTTCGTTCACCTGGAAGGGCCGGAAGATCGGCTCCCGCTTGGTGGATTCGTGCTCGAAGCCCATGCTGACGCATACGTCAGTGTAAACCGCATCGGCTCCTTCGACGGCGGCCTGCGGATCTTGCAGCAGTCGCAGCTCGCATCCGTTGGCTTGCGCAATGTCGCGCGCCAGCGTGACGATCTCAATGTCCGGCGAATAGCCGCGCGGCGTGGCGATCGTTACATTCGCTCCCAGTTGCGCGCCGGTGAGCATCAGCGAGTGGCAGACGTTGTTGCCGTCGCCTACATAAGTAAAGTTGAGTCCGGCGACGTGGCCGAAGTGCTCATCGAGCGTCATGAAGTCGGCCAGCGCCTGACAGGGATGCTCGAAGTCACTGAGCGCGTTGATGACCGGCACGCGCGAGTTGGCGGCCATTTCGGTGATGGTGTCGTGCGCGTAGGTGCGCAGCACAATCACATCAACCCAGCGCTCGACGTTGCGCGCGATGTCGGCAATGGATTCGCGCTCGCCCAGCGGCGAATTCGTCTGATCGACGAAGATCGCGTTGCCGCCCATGGTGTTGATGCCGGCCTCGAAGCTGAGGCGCGTGCGCAGGCTGGCCTTCTCGAACATCAGCACCATCTGTTTCGCGTCGAGCGCATGGCGGTACTTTTCCGGATGGCGCTTTACGTCGTGGCCAAGCTTGACAATCGCGCGCACTTCGCCGCTGGACAGATCGGCGATGGAGCACATATCCTCGCCATTCAGGCGCGCGGCGGCGGCCAGAATATCGGGGTCATTCCCAACGTGTACAACGGGCGCTTCGATGAGAGTGTTGCTAGCCATGAGTCTGTCCTCCTGCGGATGGGTTCGCGATTTGGGTTGGGGCATAAGCGGTGAAGACCTTGTCCAGCGCGGCAATGGTGGTGTCCACATGAACGCGCTCGAAGATGTAAGGCGGCAGGAAGCGCAGCGTCGTATCGCTGGTGCAGTTGATGACCACATGATGCTTGAGCATCTCCGTCACGGTGTGCTTTCCCAGTTCGGCGGAGTCGAGCTCGGCGGCGATCATCAGGCCCTTACCACGCACCTCGACGATGCACGGATGGCGCTCGGCCAGTTTGCGCAATTCAGCTTGAAAGTAATCGCCAATCTCGTTGATGTGATCGAGCAGATTCTCTTTTTCGATGTGGTCGATGACCGCCATTGCAACCGCGCAGGCAAGCGGGCCGCCACCAAAAGTCGTTCCGTGCATACCCGCATGAAAGGCGCGCGCCACTTCGTTCGTGCAGAGAGTCGCGCTCATCGGAATGCCGCCGGCCAGAGGCTTGGCCAGTGTGGTGATGTCGGGCTTGATGCCGAAGTGCTGATAGGCGCACCACTTTCCGGTGCGGCCCATGCCGGCCTGAATCTCATCGACGATGATCAACGCGCCGGTCGAATCGGCCAGCTTGCGCGCCTCGGCGAAGAACTCCTGCGTCAGCGGGCGCACGCCGCCCTCGCCCTGAATCGCTTCGAGAAGAATCCCGCAGACTTCATTGGAAAACTTCGCGCGCAGATCTTCAATGTCGTTGAAGTTCACAAACTCGAAGCCGGGAACGACGGGTTCGAAGGGCGCGCGATATTTTTCCTTGTACGTAGCCGAGATGGCGCCGAAGGTGCGGCCATGAAAGCTCTGTTCGAGAGCGAGAAACTTCGTGCCGATCTGCTTGCCTTCTTCGCGCAGAATGCCGGCGTGCGCGCGCGCCAGCTTGAGCGCACACTCGATGGCCTCGCAGCCGGAGTTGCCGAAATAGGCGCGGTCCATGCCGGTGATGCGCGTGACGCGCTCGGCCAGGCCGGCCATCTTGTCGTTGAAGTAGTAATTCGACGCGTTAATCAGCGTGCGGCTTTGCTGGGCGATGGTCTCCTGAATCACCTTGCTGCTGTAGCCCAGCGCATTGACACCGATGCCGCTCAGCAGGTCGAGATAGCGATCTCCCTTTTCGTCGATCAGATGAACATCCTCGCCCGCCACAAATAAAACAGGAAAGCGATCGTACGTGTGGATGAGCAACCGCGCTTCGGCGGCTTGAATCTCTTCGAGCTTGGTCATTTCTTTCTCCTCAGGCCACCATCACTTCGGTGCCGTATGCTACGCGGGAACTGCACAGGTCAGGCAACGAACCGGCAGCCTCCGCGGGTAAAATGCGAACGCGCTTGACGCCATTGAGCAGAGCCTCGCGGCATGCGCCCAGCTTGGGCAACATACCGCCGGAGATGACGGCGCTCTTGGCCATCTCCGCAATTTGATCGATCGACAGCCATCGCATGACCGCGCCCGATGCGCCCTTCACGCCGGGNNTCGTCGGCGTTGATGTTGTAGTACTCGCCATCAAAGCCGAGCGCCATCGAGCAGAAGACGGGCACGCAGTTCGTCTGCCATACGGCTTCGATCAAGCGCGCATCGCTGGAAGCAATTTCGCCCACAAAGCCGAGGTCG
>PLPA01000214.1:3398-5400 GCA_003159355.1 Acidobacteriaceae bacterium
TTGATGAACTCGCTCTGCTTGCCCAGCGCTTTGAGCGTGCGCGTCAGTTGCACGCCGCCGCCGTGAACCACGGCCACCTGATGGCCATCGCGCACAAGATCGGCAATAGCGCGCGTGCAGCCTTCCAGCAGCGACGGAGTCTCCAGGCCTGCTCCACCCAATTTAACGACGTACTTCATTCGAGACCTTCCGATTCGCCCCAGCCGAGCATCACATTCAGATTCTGCACGGCCTGGCCGGAGGCGCCTTTCAGCAAATTATCCAGGCAACTGACGATCACCGCGCGGCGGCCGCCGGCGTCGATCTGGAAGCCGATGTCCGCATAGTTGGTGCGGACAATGTGTTGAATCTGCGGCAGAGCTTTGTCGTAAAGCCGGACCATGGGACTGCCCGCGAAAAAATCGTGATAGACCTTTGCGATTCTCGCCTTGCTCTGCGCATCGTGGAAATGCACATAAATCGTGGAGAGAATTCCGCGCGGAATCGGCAGCAGGTGCGGCGTAAAAATAATCTCGCTCGCGTCGAGGCCGACCTGCTCCAGCAACTCGCCGGTGTGGCGATGGGTGAAGGCGCCATAAGCGGAGAGATTGTCAGCCGCGTACATAAAGTGGGTCTTCGCGGTGGGCGCTTTGCCCGCGCCGCTCACGCCGCTCTTAGAGTCGGCGACGATGCCGCGCGTGAGATCCACCAGCCCGGCTGCCACCAGCGGCTTGAGCGCAAGGATAATCGAGGTCGCATAGCAGCCGGGATTGGCGATCAGACGCGCCCCCGCGATCTGCTTACGATGTAACTCCGGTAAGCCGTAAACGGCTTGCTCCTGGGTCTCCTCCGCCAGCTCCGTGCCGTCGTCGTCGAAGGCATAGACCGCGCGATTGGCCGCTTCTGTCAACCGCCACGCGCCGCTCAGGTCGATCACGCGCATTCCGCGCGCGAGCGCTTCCGGAACCCATGCCCGCGATTGCTCGTGCGGCGTGGCCAAAAAGAGGACGTCCACGTCCAGATCGCTGAGCAGCTCCCAGGAAAAGGGCTGCTGCCGCAAGGCTCCGTGGCCATGGCTGTCAGCCAGTTCCGGATGAATCTCAGCCAAAGGAATGCCGCCCCGCGCCGCGTCGGCAGCGTCCACGCGCCCCACGAAGACCGGGGGCTTGCCCTTGAGGCGAGGATGCCGCAGCAACAGCCGCGCCAGCTCCGCGCCCGCGTATCCGGTCACTCCCACTACCGCTGTTTGCACCGTTTCTTTCATGACTCCAGCATCGTCCTTAATCGGGATTCGACCTCGCCTGCGCGGCGAATGTCGAGGCAGATCACCAGCACCGTATCATCGCCCGCAACCGTGCCTACAATCTCTGGCCAGCCTTCATAGTCCAGCGCCGCGGCCAGCGGCTGCGCCCCGCCCATCACCGTGCCCAGGACCACCTGATTCATGGCCTGCTTCACGCGCATACCGAAACTTTCAATCATCTCGGCCACCGATGGCGGGCTATTGTCCTCGACCGCCGGGCCTGCGGCCTTAAATAAAGTGTAGCCGCCGGGGCCTTTCGAGAGGCGCAACTCGTGGATGTCGCGCGAGAGCGTGGCCTGGGTCACCGCAAAGCCCCGTCGGCGCAGCTTGCGGCGCAACTCGTCCTGGCTGGCCACCAGCGCGTGGCCCACCAGTTCACGAATCGCATTGTGGCGTTGATCTTTCATGAACCCTTCGCCTCGGCGCCCGGCACGGCGTCAATGCATAAATATACAACACTGGCGCATAAGTATGCAACCCCGTCGCGAAATTCATGGAATAAATGCTGCCCACCTGGCCAGGAAAACCCGCCTTTATCTGAACTTTGGCGCAACCCGCGCCACGCTCCATGCATTGATTGACACTGTCCGCGCGGACTCGATAAACTGTAAGTGCGTATTATTTCAATCTTTAACATGGGGTAAGATTATGCTGCCCAGCATCATCCGGCGATCCAGGCTGATCTTTTTTTATAAGAGAATGGCGGCGATGCCGGATTAT
>PLPA01000048.1 GCA_003159355.1 Acidobacteriaceae bacterium
ACCTATTAGTGATATGCTCTAATGCGGCTCTGGACCCGGACAAGCTGGAACTGACGCTGAGCGTGAAGGGCGATGTGAAACGCGCCCCTGCCTACAAGGGGATCGACACGGACTTCTTCGGCCGGCCGGTGACCGGTGACAGAATGCCGGGACCGTTCGCGGATACTGGGACGGAGTCCGGAGCGCGAAGCATCGATCCGAGATAAGCCCTGGGATGCGCGCTGGGCCCTGCTTGTGTGCGCGATTGCTTCCGCGCGTTAGCTCTGCTTCTTCGGGCTTTGCATCTGCCAGTACACCGAGTAGCGCTGATCGGCGATCCGGTACATGGGCATCATCGGAAATTTCGCGCCTTCTCCGGTCGCGGTGAATCGCAGTTCCGGCGCGGATTCAACCTGAATCCATTGCTTCGCGTTTGCATCCGGCACCGCGGCGGCCTTCGGCAGCGGAGACGCCGCGGGCAGATTCTTGGGAACAGTATCGCCGCTGTGAATCACTCTGTTGGGCGTGTCCGTCGGGCCTGCGCCGAGATCGGCGGCGAGGACGAGCGGGCCGTAGAGCGCGGCAGTGACGGAGTCGTCGCCTGGCAGCGGCTCCTGGCGCAGTTGCATCGGAAGGCTGACGCTGATCGTGTCGCCGTCCTGCCAGACTCTCCGTATGGCAAGATACGATCCCGGATCGGCAACAGCCTCCAACGGCCGGCCGTTGACCTTGACCGCCGCCTCTTGCGTTGTCCAGCCAGGAATGCGCACATGGATGGTGCGGGCAGCGGGGCGCGAGGATTTGATCTTGAGCGTCGTACCTTGCTCTTGCGGGAATTGCGTGGCCTGCTCGATGACGAGGCCTTCGTCTTTCCAGTCGAGCGTCGCCGCGATGAACTGGTTCACATAAACGTCACCGCCGCGATGGAAGAAGATTGTGTCCGTGAACTTGGCGAACTCCTCAGCGCCGGTTCCGGTGCAGCACCAGAACGATTCNNGGGAAGAAGTACTGCTTCAGGCCTTGCGCATTCTGTGTGCCCAGCCTGCAGTTGAAGAGAGCGCGCTCATAGGCGTCCATGCAGCGCGCGTCGGCTGTCCAGCCGAAGACCAGCCTCTCCAGCTTCATCAGGTTGTAGGCCACGCAGCACTCGGCGTTGGTCCAGCCGAGAGTGCCTTTGAGCTGTCCCGGCGGAGTCTTCCAATGTTCATCGAGGCTGGTGTTTCCGATGACGTAATTGCGCGCGGTGAGCACTTCTTCGAGGAAGTATTCGGCAATCTGCCGGTAGCGGCGGTCGCCGGTGACCTCATACATACGGGCCGCGCCGATGATCTTGGGGACGTGCGTGTTCGCGTGCAGGCCCTCCAGCTCGTCGCGGCGCTCGGCCAGCGGGTCGAGGAAGCCGGGCTGCTCGAAGAGGTGAGCGGCGTCGATATAGCGGTCTTTTTTGGTGACGGCCGCAAGATTGACGAGCACCTCATTCATGCCGCCGTACTCGGTGCGCAGTATGCGCAGGCGCTGATCGGCGCTGATGCCCATGAAATACTCTTGCGCCCATTGGCCCATGCCTTCGGCGATCTGCAATGCGTCAGCGTTGCCCGCAAGCAGATACATATCCAGCAGACCGGCCATGATCTTGTGATAGGTGTAGAAGGGCGCCCAAACCGGCTTGCCCTGCGCCAGGTGTTCGAAGAGTTCCGTGGGATAGGCGCTCAGATAGCGGGTTCCGATTTTTTTCTGGCAGGCGTCGAGTCCAGCGACAAGCTCATCGCCTCGGCTTTTGAGAACGGTGTTGCCCGAAGCGGCCGAAGAGAGCGCAACGGCGGAGAGATAGTGCCCGCCGGTGAAATGGCCGCGCAGTTCGCAGGTGGGATCCTCCCAGCCTTTATAGGGAGTGGCGCTGGAGGCAATGCCGGCCGTGATGCGGAAGGAATGCAGAAGCCGATCGACAGCGAGCGAGTCGAGGTAGCCGGAGTTGATCTCGGCCTGCTCCCTGAAGATGCCGGGGGCGAGACGGACCGAGGCCAGCGGGAAGGGCACGAGCCTGCCCGCGGGATGCTCGGGCTCATCGCCAGCCAAGGCATGAACGGCTGCCGAGGGACCGATCAGGCACAGGCCGGCGGCCCCGGCGGAAGTCTTGAGGAAGTTGCGGCGCGAACGATCCATCATGGCGATACTCCTTGCTCGAACTGCCTACTTGCAGCCCGCCTGGAAACAGAGATTCTTGCTGAAGAACGGAAGCACGTGGTTCTGAAAGCGGTCAGCCACGGCGCTGGTGTGCGTGCCCGGATAGATTTCAAAGCTGTTCGCGATTTCGTACTTGTCGAAAATATCATGCAGCTTGCCGGCATCGATGCGCAAGCCGTCCTGATCTCCCACATCCATGGCGATCGCTCGATACTGCTTGAGGTTCCCGATGTACTGATCGACGAAGACCAGGGGCGCATTGGCCGTGAATTTTGCCTGTACCTCCGGCACCGGAACTCCGTCCTTCGTCGGCAGGTCAAAATATAGCGGCGGATTTGTCGGATCGGGCGCCCATGCAGCAGCCGTAGCAAACTGCGCGGAGCCGAAGCCCGGCGATTGTGCCGCAAGATCGGCTGGCGATTTGGCGGTGGCGGCCTTCTTTTCCTGGGCAATGGCCATCTCCTTCATCTTCTCCGGAGGTCCAAAACCTCCGCCGGTCATGGGCGACATGCAGCAGGGGCTCATGATGTAGAGCGCGCCGAAGACATCGGAATGCTTCATGCCGATGCGGCTGGCGCCGTAGCCGCCCATGGAGTGTCCGACCAGGCCGCGGCTCGTACGTTCGGGAATGGTGCGGTAGTGCGCGTCGATATACGCAACCACGTCGTGCGCGATGAACTTCTCAAAGTCGCCTGTCGTCTCCGAGCTCGAATACATCGAACCGTTGTAGATGGTCTTCGAGTCGGGCAGCACGACAATCATCTCGTTTGCGCCCTGGGCAATGGCTCCCTCAATCGTCTGCGGCACATGGATCTCATGCGTCCACTGCTCCGCCCCGATCGAATAGCCGTGTAGCGCATACACGACGGGATAGCGGCGATGCTTCTCCTTCTCGTAGCTGGGCGGCAGGAAGACGATCACGTCCCGATCAACGGCGTCGCCTTCCAGGTTGCCTTCCAGCGCCGCGCCGTGAATCTTGATGTGCTCGACAGCAACCGGCTTTGCGCCCGGAATCACCGGCGGCACGATCGTCTGGACCTGAGCCATGAGCATGGTCCCCAATGAAGTGGCCATCCCCAGCAACACTGCACAACATAACTTCGGAATTTTCATCATTGTCCTCATTCGAAAACAGGTTTCTATTGCATTCCTGCCATTGCAAGACAAGCTATTGCAGCGGATACGAATAGATGCTGACGCTGAACGGAGGCGCATCAATCGTCTCCGGAACCGCGCCGAGCGCATATTCCTCCACCGCGACTTCCGGCGTCTTTCCGAGCGCCACGACCGCATCCAGCTTGGAGGGAGCCATCTGCCACATCTTGCCCGCGCTGGCGAGCTTCACGCCGTTGATCGAGAGCTTCATGCTGTGCCTGGCGTCCGATGGGTTCAGCACGGCGAAGGTGAGCGTCTTGCGATCCTCGCTGAGCGCGGCGCTCACATCGAGCGGATAAGTATCGCTGCCTGGATTCACCGCAGGCTGATCGCCGCCAACTGGGAAGGTCACCTTGGGCTGCGGCGAGTCGCCGGAGACCTCGACCGGAATCACGCCGAAGTGATCGCGATACATCTTGAAAAGCATCCCGGTGGGATTGAGAATTGCTTCGGTGCGGTTCGAACTCATCATCGCCGTCGCAAAGGTGAAGCAGCCCATTTGGAAGATATCCGAGTGGCGGAACATCTCGTGGAAGGCCCAGGCATAGGCGGGGACGGTCTTGTAGGAACCCGGTCCGCCGCCGAAGTACGCCCATTCGTCGATGGCAATCGGGACCGGTTTATCTTTGAGGCCGGGGATCAGTTCCAGGTATTTCTGGTAGTGCTCGTATTTGGCGCGGACCTGAACGGCCGGGGCGCGCATCCACTCGATCTGCGACAGCGGCGGGTTGATCGGCACTTTCTTGCCGAGCTTCATGTCCGTGTGCTCCGTGCCGGACGCATAGTAGTGCTCGCTGAGCATGTCGATGTTGTCCAGGTCGTGCGCCAGCAAATAGCCGCTCCAGTCGGCCGGCGTCAGATAGTCGGGAACGTACTTGCCGCCGATGCGCTTGGACTGATCGGCGCCCTCCATCACGTCGGGCATGGCTCCGCCGGCGATGAGCTTGATCGTCGGGTCAACCTGCTTCATTGCCTTGGCGAAGAGATTGTGCTTGAGGGCGAACTGCTCGGTCGACATGGAGCCCATCTGGTAGTCGCCCCAGGGCTCGTTGCCGACGCCCCACAGCTTGACGTTGTACGGCTGCGGGTGGCCGTTGGCGGCGCGCCATTTTCCCATTGGCGTAGTGACGGGTCCGTTGGTGTATTCGACCAGCTCGCGCGCCGACCAGGCATCGCCAAAGCCGGCATTGACGGTGATGTAAGGATCGACGCCGAGCAGGCGGCAGAGGGTGAGGAACTCGTCCGTGCCCACGTCGTTGGGCTGAACGGCCTGCCAGACCGGATCGAAGATGGGCGGGCGCTTGTCCATCTCGCCGACGCCATTGCGCCACTCGTAGGCGGAGACAAAGTTGCCGCCGGGAAAACGAAGGACGCCGAAGCGCAACTGCTTGAGAGCGGCAATCACTTCCGTGCGGAAGCCCTCGATGTTGTCAGCCGGCATCAGCGAGACCGCGCCAAT
This sequence comes from Acidobacteriaceae bacterium, assembly GCA_003159355.1. Taxonomy (GTDB): domain Bacteria; phylum Acidobacteriota; class Terriglobia; order Terriglobales; family Acidobacteriaceae; genus Telmatobacter. The sequence goes on from PLPA01000048.1 coordinate 4,778, forward strand.
GTGGAAGGAACCCGTGCCGGTTGCGGTGATCTCGATGCGTGCGTCGTCCGTGTCGCCCTGCGCCTGAAATTTGAACGGAAACTTGCGGTAGGCGGAGGAGACCGCGGCCAGCGTGACCGTCTGGCGGTCAGCGGCCTCCTTGCCCCAGATCAGCGTGACCTTCACCACCGCGCCGGGGCTGCCCGCCAGCACGATGCGGCCGGTGTAGGCCTTACCCTTGCGCACAACAATGCCCGACTCCGCAATGCCGCGCGGCGTCTTCGCATTGAGCTTCACCAGCGGCGTCTGGTCGCCGGTGTAGGGGGCTTTCGTATCCATGGTGACGACTCCATCGCCGCCGATTGGAGCCCACCAACGCGCGATCGGACGCCGGAACCGGGGATTGCCCGCCGCATTGCCCATCGGCTGCTGCGGCTGGGGCGCGGTTGCCGAGACCGGATAGAAGAACTTGCGGTCGGCCAGCAGCTCGGCCCAGACACCGGTGTTGACGATGTCGCCGCCATGCTCCAGAAACTGCCCGTAGATGTACTTGGAGATGGGCGCGCCGGTCTTTGAGGCGTCGATCGCGACATTCACTGGTGATGTCTGAGCGGCACACACCATGGAGAGAAAAAGTGCCGCTAGCAACAACGCCGGCATCTTCAAAGCGGATATTCTTATTGCCGATTGCATGGTTCGATATCTCCCGCCGCGGAAGCGGCATACGATCTGTCGTTATGGCTCCAGCGAGAGGACTGTCACCGACTTTGGCTCAACCGTCAGCGCCAGCCTGCCGCCTTTCACCGTTGCGGAAATGGGCTTCGGCACAACAGTGTTGGGCGCGGTAAATGTGTTCACGCTGTCAACAGCAGGCGCGGTCAGCGTCTCTCCCTTCGCCGTCTTGACCGTCATGCCGGCGATCTCCGCATCGATTTCAACCGGCTTTTCCGGATCGAGGTTCGTGATTTCAAGCCAGAGCTTGCCCGACGCGTCTTTGGCGGCGAGAGCATCGACGCGCGGCAGGGTGATGCCGTCACGATGGAGCGAGCCGGGATCGAAATCGACCTGAACAAACGTCGCATCCTGGAACGGCACATACATCTTGAAGACGAAATAGGTCGGCGTCAGGACCATTTTTTCTTTGTCGGTCAGGATCATCGCTTGTATTACGTTGATCATCTGGGCGATGTTCGCCATGCGCACGCGGTCGGCATGGCGCGCAAAGATGTTCAGGTTCAGCGACGCCAGAATCGCGTCTCTCAGGCTGTTCTGCTGGACAAGAAAGTGCTCGTTCGTGCCGGGCAGCGCTTTATACCATCCGCCCCACTCATCCACCACCAGCGCAATTTTCTTCTCAGGGTCGTACCTGTCCATCACACTCTCCTGCTTGTGCAGGAACTCATCCATGAAGAGCGTGGACTTGAGGGTCCTGGCGTAATCGTCAACGCTGAAGCCGGTTGAAGGCATGGAGAGCGGCCAGCCACCGGGAGTTGTATACCAGTGCACCGACAGACCGTCGATGTCCCAGCTCCAGTCGTGCTGCTTCCAGGCCTTCATCACGGCCTCGGTCCACTCGGTCTCGGGAAAGCCCGGGCCGACAGCAATCTTGAGCATCTGGTTCTTGTCCTGCTGGGCCGGATTCATGTTCCTGACGAAGTGGCTGTAGATCTTGAGCTGGCTCAGATAGTAGTCCGCCGTCATGTCGCCGCCGCAACTCCAGCTCTCGTTGCCGATCCCCATCATGCCGACCTTGTACGGGTCGGGATGACCGTTGGCGGCGCGCTCTTTGGCCAGCGCCGTGGGAGCGGCGGCGGTCATGTACTCCAGCCATTCGGCCGCTTCCTGCGGAGTCCCGCTTCCGACGTTGACCGAGACGTAGGCCTGGCTGCCGATCTGCTGGATGAAATCCATGAATTCGTCGGTGCCGAAGGCATTCGTGTCGACCACGCCTCCCCATGTGGAGTTGAGCGTGGCCGGCCGCTGCCCGGCTGGGCCGACTCCTTTGCGCCAATGGTACTCGTCGGCAAAGCAGCCGCCCGGCCAGCGGACGTCGGGCACCTTCAACGCTTGAAGGGCGGTCACAACGTCCTTGCGGATGCCGCGCGTGTTCGGAATCGGGGAATCCGGGCCAACCCAGATGCCTTCGTACAAGCCGTGTCCGAGATTCTCCGCGAACTGGCCGAAGAGGTTGCGGTCGATCTTCGCTCCGGCCTTGGATGCGTCGATGGACAAAAGAGCCTTCTCCTGGGCCATCATGGGCACGGTGGAAATCAGCAGAAGAGGAAGGAAGATGCGATGGATGAAGCGAATACCGGCGAAGTTCATGACGGCTCCCAGAGAGAATGCCGCGGATCGGCGAAGAAGGATTCTCGTCGTTCCGGATGGCCAACAACCTCCCGGCCCGATGATCAATCCGCGAAAACGTTCTCTCAGATAAGGACTATACAGAACCGCTGCGGCGGTGAGCAAGTCAAAATCAATGCTCAATTCGGATGGGATTTGTCGATGAATCTTCGCTCGCGCCGCAATCGCATTCGAGGCGCCGAATACCCGGTGGAAAAAATGCGGCTATTCGAGGAGAACCTCCGTCCCTTATCATGATGCTGGCTGAAGAGATTGTTGGAAGCGGATCGGTAAACGATTCCCCGCAAGCGCTTTCGACCGTTGCTCCGCTGGCCATCTCCCTGGCTGCGAGCTTTCAGGGCAGGAATTTCAAGATGGAGAGGAATTCGATGAAGAGAATCGGAATGGCAGTACTTTTGCTGTCGAGCTTTTGTTTTGCGCAGAACCCCGTCGGCTTCGTGCCCGCTTCCACCAATGTGTGGGGCGCGGAGTATCCACGCGTCGACGCGAGCGGCCGGGCCGAATTCCGGCTGAAGGCACCGGACGCAACAACGGTGAAGCTCAACTTCTGGAGCAACCCGAAGATGGACATGGTGAAGCAGCCCGATGGATTCTGGACGGCCACCACTCCAGCCCTGGTTCCCGGATTCCACTACTACACGCTCATCATCGACGGCGTGGAAGTGAGCGACCCCGGCAGCCATAGTTTCTTTGGCGGCGGCAAGGACGCGAGCGGAATCGAGATCCCCGAGCCGGGATCAACCTACTATCTGCCGCAGGACGTTCCCCACGGCGCGGTCCGCGAGATCTGGTATTTCTCGAAGGTCACCGGCAGCTGGCGGCATGCTCTTGTCTATCTGCCGCCGAATTACGATGCGCAGACCAAGGAACGCTATCCAGTGCTTTATTTGCAGCACGGAGGCGGCGAAGACGAGACGGGATGGATCAAGCAGGGCCACGCCAACTTCATTCTCGACAACCTGATCGCGAGCAAAAGCACGAAGCCGATGATTATCGTAATGGCCTACGGCTACGCCCGGCGCGCCGGACACGTCGATCCGGACCTGACCGGCAAACCCTTCGGCTCGCCTGAGATGATGAAGGCTATGCAGGAGATGTCTCAGACGTTTGAGGACGATCTGACGCTGGTTCTGATCCCCTTCGTCGATGCGAATTTCAGGACCATCGCGGACCGCGATCATCGCGCCATGGCCGGCCTTTCGATGGGCGGAATGCAAACCTTCCAGGTTACCTTCGACCACCTCGATCTCTTCTCTTACATCGGAGGATTCAGCGGGGCGGGCGGGATGTCGATGATGCGGGGCGATCAGAAGTTCGACACGAAGACAGCCTTCAACGGGGCGCTCGCCGATCCCGCGGCCTTCGCCAAGCGGGTGCATCTGCTGTGGATCGGCGTGGGCACCGAGGAGCCGGCGATGATGCATGCCGGCATCGTCAAGCTGCATGCTGCGCTGGATGAGGCGAAGGTCACGCACATCTTCTATGAATCGCCGGGCACGTCGCATGAGTGGCAGACCTGGCGCCGCGATCTGAAGGACTTCGCGCCCAGGCTCTTTCAGTAATGCTCCTCTGAGCGCTAAGGACTAGGATGATTTGTGGAAAATCCAAGGCCGGTTTTCCATGAAGCATGACCTTTCATCTGATCTGAAATATGCAAATTTGGTCTTTTAGGAGAAATGTGCGAAAAGCTGACTTCCGAATTCCAGTTGCGATAATTGCCCTCTTGTGCGCGGGCAGTCTGTACTCCCAAAACTCTGATCACCCGGCGTATTTGAACCCCGCGCTCTCCGCGGAACAGCGCGCTGCCGATCTTGTTCACCGCATGACCGTGGAAGAGAAGGTCTCGCAACTGGTGAATCAGTCGCGTGCGGTGCCGCGGCTGAATGTTCCAGCATACGACTGGTGGAGCGAGGCCCTGCATGGCGTGCAAAGGCCCGGAGTCACGGAGTTTCCCGAGCCGGTTGGTTTGGCCGCAACCTTCGATCCGGATTCAGTTCATCGAATGGGCACGGCGATCGGGACTGAAGGAAGAATCAAGCACGCCCAGGCTATGCGCGACGGGCTTAGCAATGTTTTCGAAGGCCTTGATTTTTGGGCGCCGAACCTCAACCTCTTTCGCGATCCTCGCTGGGGACGCGGCCAGGAGACTTACGGCGAAGACCCATTTCTGTCTGCGCGCATGGGCGTCGCCTTCGTCACCGGAATGCAGGGAGACGATCCGAAATACTATCGCGTGATTTCAACGCCGAAACACTACGCGGTGCACAGCGGACCCGAGCCGACGCGCCATACGGCGGACGTGAAGGTGAGCAAGCATGACGAACTGGACACCTACCTGCCGGCATTCCGCGCAGCCGTCACCGAGGGCAAAGCCGGCTCCGTCATGTGCGCCTACAACAGCATTAACGGGCAGCCCGCCTGCGCAAACGAGTTTCTGCTACAGGACCAGTTGCGCGGCAAGTGGAACTTCCAGGGCTACGTGGTCTCCGATTGCGACGCCGTGGTCAATATTTTTCGCGATCATCATTTTACGAAGACGCAGCCCGAGGCTTCCGCATTGGCCATTCAGCGCGGCCTGGATAACGAGTGCGTCGATTTCGCCAAGGTCAATGACGACCACGATTACAAAGCGTACTACGATGCCTACAAGCAAGGCCTTTTGAAGGAGAGCGAGATCGATACGGCGCTGATCCGGCTCTTCACCGCGCGGATGAAGCTGGGCATGTTCGATCCGCCGGAGATGGTTCCGTATTCGAAGATCGATGAAAAGGAACTTGACAGCGCCGAGCATCGCTCGCTGGCGCGCGTTCTAGCCAACGAGTCCATGGTGCTGCTCAAGAATGACGGCACTCTTCCGCTAAAGCAGGGCGCAATCAAGATCGCAGTGGTGGGGCCACTGGCGGACCAGACGAAGTATCTGCTCGGCAACTACAACGGCTCTCCGTCGCACACGGTCTCTGTGCTCGAAGGTCTCAAGGCGGAGTTCCCTCAAGCGCAGATCACCTTTGTGCCTGGAACGCAGTTTCTGCGCACCGATGGGGATATCGTGCCGGAGTCCGCGCTGACCACGTCTGAGGGAAAACCGGGACTGACAGTCACGTTCTCCACCGGAGGCGGGTTCATGGATAAGGGCACCGTGCTGGCAACGAAACAGGTGAGCACCGTCGATTTGAAGACGGAGGACGTTCCTCAGGCAGCCGCGGGCAAGTTTCCGCTTACCGTCACGTGGGAGGGCTTTCTTACCGCTCCCGAAACCGGCGAGTACAGTATCAGCGCGCGCGCGAAGGGCAATTCCGTGATGGTCATGGCCGATGGCAAACCACTTGCAATGGAGTACCTCGACAGTGAACACGCGCAGGCAAAAGCCGGCCACATTCAACTGGAGCAAGGCAAAAAAACGGCCGTAAGAGTCAGGTATGAGCTGAACGAGAAGGGGCCTGTCGAGGCGCAGATGTTCTGGGCAAAGTACGATCCCAGGCCCAGCCCGGAGGCGGTCACCGCGGCGAAGAACGCGGATGTTGTCCTTGCGGTCCTCGGCATTACCAGCGATCTCGAAGGGGAAAATATGCCGGTCAGCGAGGAGGGATTCAAGGGCGGCGACCGCACCAGCNNTGGTACGCGGGCGAAGAGGGCGGCGCGGCAGTTGCGGAAACTCTATCGGGGAAGAATAATCCCGCGGGCCGGCTCCCGGTGACGTTCTACACCGGATTAGAGCAATTGCCGGCCTTCGAAGATTATTCGATGCAGAACCGCACCTATCGCTACTTCAAGGGCAAGCCTCTCTACCCGTTTGGCTATGGCTTGAGCTACACAACTTTCTCGTACACGAATTTGATGCTCCCGAAGGCTGCGATCCACGCCGGCGACCCGCTGACGGCAGAAGTGACGGTGACAAATACCGGAAAGCGCGAGGGCGATGAAGTCGCGCAGCTTTACCTCAGCTTCCCGAGCGTGCCTGGTGCTCCGTTGCGCGCACTGCGCGGATTCAAGCGCGTACACCTAAACCCAGGTGAATCGCGGAAGGTGAGCTTCGAACTGAAGGATCGTGATCTGAGCATGGTGAGCGAAGCGGGCGAGCCGATCATTGCGGAAGGCGCTTATGCGGTATCAATTGGTGGAGGCCAGCCGGATATAGGTGCGCCGGCTGTGACGGGAACCTTCCAGGTAACGGGGACGAAGACGCTGCCTGAGTAGGAACGCCGCGACGCGGTTTGGCGAAGGACTTGTGTAGCCTTTACCAGCCGCACAGGCTTTTTCAGAACCAGCGAACAACGTGAGGAAGTGACATATGCGGAATTGTTTTCTTTTCTTCATCGCGGCAGTTTTCTCGTGTGCTGCGATTGCGCAGGCTCCACCTGCTAACGTTCCACTTTTCCCGGGATTTCCCCCAACCTCCCATTGGCGCAACAATCCTGCCGACTGGACGGTGAAGGATGGAGTATTGACCATCAAGTCGGCGGAGAAAACAGACTGGTATGTTGCGCCGACCAACGGTGAGGATGCAGAAAAGTCGCCAATCCTGCTGTTTCCTGGCCCAAAGGATTTCTGGTTCAGCGCGAGAGTCACAGTCGATTTCAAGTCGCGATTCGACGCGGGCGTGCTCGCCCTTTATGCAAACGACAAGAACTGGGTCAAATTCGCCTTCGAGATGTCGAACGAAATGAAGCCGTCGATCGTCACGGTTGTCACGCGCGGACTCTCGGACGACTGTACGGGCGCGGCGATCGAGGGCAACAGCGTCTACATGAAAGTCGTCAAGGCGGGGCAGACGATCTTCTTGTATTACTCGGCGGACGGCAAGAGATGGTCGCTGACTCGCGCCCTCAACCTCGGCCCAGAGCAGGATCTGCAATTCGGGTTTTCATCGCAGTCGCCAACCGGCGGCGGCTTAACAGCTACCTTCTCCGACATCCATTACAAACCAGAGCGTTTGAGGGACTGGAGCGGGGATTAGAGGATGAAGGCCGCGCAGTAGTAGTGCCTTCGATATTTCACTTTGAAGTGCGTTGCTGGAAAGGGAGTTGAACTCATGGTTTCAAAATATCTACGCCTTGCGGCTTCTGCAACAATCATCCTGCTTGCGCTGAGTGGCAGCGCTTCGGCCCAGAACACACCGGGCATGTCGCCGATGCCACCACAGGTGCTCAAGACGCAGCCCTTCGTCAGTCCGATCTTCGGCGACAACATGGTCTTGCAGCGCGGCAAAGCCAATATCATCTGGGGCTGGTCTGAACCGGGCGACCACGTTCAAGTACAGATTGGCGAGCAAGCCGCATCTGCCGTCACGGGAGCCGACCGCCGCTGGCAGGTGAAGATTCAGCCTCCTCCCGCAGGCGGCCCTTACACCATCAAGATCACCGGCCATGAGACCGTGGAACTGCGCAACGTCCTGGTCGGCGACGTATGGCTGTGCGGCGGCCAGTCCAACATGGGCCTGCCGCTCCAGTTTGCGCGCAACGGGGCGGAAGATGTGAAGACGGCCAACTACCCGGAGATACGGTTTTTCTCCGTGGAGGGGCATCCTGTCTACCGGCATAGCGACGTGATCGCAGGAAGCTGGAAGGCTGTCTCTCCGGAGACCGCGGGCAGGCTCTCAGCGGTCGGGTATTACTTCGCTCGCAAGGTCCAGAACGAGATTCATGTTCCCATCGGCCTGGTCGTGGACGCGCTGGGCGGAACGCCCGCCGAGTCGTGGACGAGCGCCGCGGCTCTTCGCCCTCTTCACGATTTCGATATTCCGTTGGCGGAGCTGCAGAGGCTGGCTTCCGAGGGCGCGCCCGAGTACGGCAACTATGTGATGCATTGGTATGACCGGTACGACATCGGGCTCAAGGGAAACTGGGCTGCCCCCGATCTGGACGACTCGAGTTGGAAGACTGTTGATATCCCCGGCGGCTTCAAAGAACTAGGCGTGCCCGAGACGCCCGCTTTGGCCTGGTTCCGCAGGGAGATTGTCCTGCCGGACCCGCTGCCCGCGGGAATGCCTCTGCTCTTCCTCGGCTCCATCGAGCGGATGGATACGGTGTACGTCAACGGGAAGTTTGTCGGCGGCAGCGCATGGGTGGAGAACCCGCGCGTCTATCCCCTCTTTGGCGCGGTGCTCAAGCCCGGAACGAACGTCATCGCGATTCGCGTGCTGAAGACCAAGCCGGACGGCGGATTCCTTGGCAAGCCGGATGAATTACACCTGATGCTGGGAGACAAGTCGATCATCCCGCTGGCGGGCAAATGGAAGGGCAAGCTCAGCTTGGATGCACGCCCGCCGCAGCCCCTACCCATCGCCTACGAGAACTGGCCCGTCATGCCCGCCGTTCTTTACGAAGGGATGCTGAAGCCCATCGCGCCGCTTTCCATCACCGGCGCACTCTGGTACCAGGGCGAGCAGAACTCGCCACGCGGCTTTCAGTACCGGAGAATTCTTCCGGTGATGATCGCCGACTGGCGAAAGCTCTTCGGCCAGGGAGATTTTCCGTTCTACATCGTCAGCCTTCCTGCCTTCAAGCCGCGCAGTGCGACGCCAGTTGACGGAGATGAGTGGACCGAGACGCGCGAGTCGCAGGCGCTCACGGCGGCCAGTGTGCCCAACTCCTGCCTGGCCGTCACGATCGACACCGGCGACGCGGACAACATTCACGCCAAGGACAAGCAGCCCGTGGGCGAGCGTCTGGCCCTGTGCGCGCTGGCAAACCACTATGGCAAGAAGGTTGTTGATTCGGGTCCGACTCTGAAATCGGTCGACCGGCATCCCGGCGCAATCCGATTGCACTTTGCGCACACGGACGGCGGCCTGGTGGTGAAGGGAACGAAGTTGGAAGAGTTCGCCATCGCCGGAGAGGACCGGAAGTGGTACTGGGCCGATGCGCAAATCAAGGGCAAAACAATACTTGTCTCCTCTCCTTTGGTGCCCAGCCCGAAGGAGGTTCGCTATGCCTGGCAATCAAATCCCGCGGCGACCCTGTTCAACGGAGCCGGACTGCCGGCCGGTCCCTTCCGGACCGATACATGGCCCGGCATCACAGAGAGTCAGAGACCATACTGACAGCGTGGATAAGGTGAGAATGAACCGAATCATAAAACTGAGCGCGCTTGCAGGCATCACAATCCTGTTCGCGCACTCCGATCTGCTGGGGCAGGCGGCTGCTCAAAGCTCACGTGATGTGCTCTGGTACCGCTCTCCCGCTCCCATCTGGGATCATGCTCTTCCCGTAGGAAACGGCCGCCTGGGCGCCATGGTCTTTGGCGGAGCAAACTCCGGCAAGAACAATGGAGACGAGCAGTTTTCCCGTCAGAACGCTTCCCTGCTGGATGGGTCGCGGACCTCGGGCGCGGATGAACACCTGCAACTGAACGAAACCTCTTTGTGGCAGGGCAGCCGCGCGAACCGCCTGAATCCGCGGGCTCACGAAGCAGTGCCGGAGATTCGCAAGCTTCTGCTCGAGTCGCAAGGGCTCGACGGCGCGAAGATCTCTGCCGCTGAAAAGCTCGTTCAGGACGACATGATCGGCATCCCTCCGGGAATGCCCAGCTACAGCACATTGGGCGATCTCTATCTGCACCGCGCGAACAATGGAACCATCAGCGAGTACCGCCACCAGCTTGATCTTGACTCCGGCGTCGTGCGAGTGACCTACGCGATGAATGGCGTGCGCTATACGCGCGAAGTCTTCGCATCCGTGCCCGACGAAGTGATTGTCGTGCGCCTCAGCGCCGGCAAGAAGGGCGCCATCAGTTACCGGCTCAGCATGGACCGGCCCGCGGACTTCAGTGTCCACACGCGCGGCCAGGATACACTTGTGCTGCGCGAAGGGTCGGATCACAAGGACCAGATTCGCTTCGCCGGCGAAGCACTCGTCTTGCCCACCGGCGGCAGCGTCCATGCGGAAGGCTCCGAGCTTGTGATCGCCGATGCAGACTCAGTAACAATCCTGATAGCGGCAGCCACGGACTACAAAGGCGGACCCTTCGCAGGCGGCGATCCCGAGGCGCAATGCGAGCGCGTGTTGGCGCAGGCGCGGACCCGCAACGCGGAGCAGATTCTTGCCCGGCAAGAGGCCGTCTACCAGCCGTTGTTCCGCAACATGGCGCTTCATCTTGGAGCCGCGTCCAGCGCAAACGAAGACCTCCCTACGGACAAGAGAGTCAAGCGTGTCAGCGCAGGTGCAGACGACCTCGGCTTGCAGGAACTCTATTTTCAATTCGCTCGCTACCTGCTCATCAGCTCCTCGCGTCCCGACGGATTACCCGCGAATCTACAGGGAATCTGGGCCGGTGGCGTCGATAATCCCTGGGGATCGAAGTGGACCATCAATATCAACACCGAGATGAATTACTGGCTCGCGGAACCCGCCGGACTCGGGGAAGCCATGCTGCCCCTGATCAACCTGATCGACATGGTGCGCACACCCGCGAGCGGCACGGGAATGAAGGTGGCGCAGGACTACTATGGAGCGCGCGGCTTTGTGATTCATCACAACACCGACCTGTGGGGCGACGCCGAACCGATCGATGGGTATCAGTGGGGCATCTGGCCGATGGGCGGCGCGTGGCTTTCACTCGATGCGTGGGATCACTATGCATTCACACTGGACAAAAAGTTTTTGCGTAATCGTGCGTGGCCCATTCTGCACGATGCTTCCCAGTTCTTTCTTGATTACCTCGTTGACGACGGCTCGGGGCATCTGGTCACTGGACCGTCGATCTCGCCGGAGAACAGCTACCGTCTGCCGGATGGGAGCGTACATTCGGTAACAATGGCTCCCACAATGGATATCGAGATCCTGCGCGAGCTGTTCACACGCACGCTGGATGCGGGAAGAATCCTGGGCGAAGACGCCGCCTTCCTGAAGCAGGTGGAGGACGCGCGCGGCAAGCTCCCTCCGTTTGCAATCGGCAAGCTGGGTCAACTGCAGGAATGGCAGCGGGACTATGACGAGCCTGAACCTGGGCACCGCCATATCTCGCATCTCTGGGCGCTTTTTCCCGGCACGCAGATCTCCCTTGAGCACACGCCCGACCTGGCCATGGCGGCGCGTGTGTCGCTGGAGCGGCGTCTCTCAAACAGGGGCGGACAGACGGGATGGTCGCGAGCCTGGGTTGTGAATTACTGGGATCATCTGCACGACGGCAAGCAGGCATACGAAAGCCTGCAAGTGATGTTCCGGCAGTCCACATTTCCCAACCTGATGGATACGCATCCGCCGGGTATCTTCCAGATCGACGGCAACCTCGGCGCGGCAAACGGAATGCTGGAAGCCTTGGTTCAGTCGCGTTGGATGCCGGATGCCGTTGAGGTCGAACTCCTTCCAGCCCTGCCCGAGCAGTGGTCCGAGGGCTCCATCGAAGGAGTCCACGTCCGCGGAGGCGCAATGATCGATATGCGATGGAAGGCGGGAAAGATCATCTCCATGGAAGTGCACGCGAAGAGTGACGGAGCGATCCGGCTGATTCCACCGCGGGGGCAGGCTGTTGCCGGCATCCACACTCCGGCAGGTAAACCGTTGCTCGTAGGAAAAGACGGCGCGATCCGCTTTGTAAGCGGAACGTCGTATGTGATTGCTTTCCGCTGACGCTTCAACTATGTTTCATTTGGAGTGCAGTGACTCGATCAACCTGAAGTCGAACTCCGCGCGTAGTACCGCGCAAAGAAAGGGGAAATACCCAACCATGGTCCGTTTTTCTGCTTTGCTTCCCACGCACTTTACGACGCCTGCCGTCTTTCGCATCCTTTCTATCCCGGTCCTGTTGGTTCTTTTTTCAACCGCACACAGCGCCGTGGCTCAGATGCCCGGCCAGGAACGTCCAGGCCTGGCGCCCGTTGCGGCGCAACAGTCCGAGCATGGATTTCATGCCACGGTGGGTTCCGAGGTGCTCGACGTTACCGTTTGCGGCGCTTCGGTGATCCACGTTCTGGCCAAGCCCGACGCGGCGGCGCAGAGCGGGCCGAAGCCCTGGATGCTCGATGCAAGCCAATCCTGCGCGGGCGCTCCCTTTCAGTTCGCGCAGGATGCGAAGTCGGCTACGCTCAAAACGGATAAGCTCGAAGTTACCTTCGGACTTGAGCGCGGCAATCTATCTTTTCGCGCGGCGAATGGAGATGCGCTGCTGCGGGAAGGCAACAGCTTGCCGCGCACATACGAGCCGGTGCAACTGAATGGCGAAAGCACCTACCGGGTCACCGATCGCTTCTCTCCATCGCCGACCGAGGCGCTTTACGGACTCGGGCAGCATCAGAACGGCATGATGAACTACCGCGGCGCGACCGTCGAATTGGGCCAGAACAACACCGACGTCGCCATTCCTCTGCTGCTCTCTAGCAAAGGCTATGCGCTGATGTGGAACACCGCCTCATTCACCTACGTCGACAATCGCTTTCCCAGCGAACTCACATTCAGCGCCATGGCCGGTAAGTCGATTGACTACTACTTCATCTATGGTCCGGAGATGGATACGATCATCCACGAATACCGGAGCATGACCGGGCACGCGCCGATGCTGCCCAAGTGGGCCTACGGCTTCTTTCAATCGAAGGATCGGTATATATCGCTCGACGAGATTCAGAAGATCGCGCAACGCTACCGCGCGGAGCACATTCCGCTGGATGCAATGGTGCAGGACTGGTTCTGGTGGAAGAACGAGGGAGATCCGGATTTCAACGCCAACTTCCACGATGTGCCGAAAGACCTCGATGCTCTGCATAAAGAGAATGTGCATACCATGATCTCCGTCTGGGGCCTGCTCGATCCCGCCTCCGAAACCTTCAAGACGCTTGACGCGCAAAAACTCCTCATTCCCGGCGCGCATGTCTATGATCCCAGCAGCCAGCAGGCGCGCGACATCTATTGGAACCGGCTGCCCGGCAAGCTGCTTGCGCAGGGATGGGATGCCTTCTGGCTCGACAGCGCCGAGCCGGAAGAGTTTTGGCCGCACATGGGCGACGCCATCCTGCGCAACAAGCAGCTTGCTATCGGCAACGGCGCGGAGTACACCAATGTCTTTCCGTTGCTTCATACCCTCGGCGTACAAGATCATTGGAAGGCTGAAAACGGCGGCAAGCGCGTCTTTCTGCTTACGCGCTCGGCTTTTCTCGGCCAACAGCGTGTCGGCGCAACAGTGTGGTCTGGCGACGTGTACACCAGCTATTGGGCGCTCTCGCATCAAGTTCCCGCCGGGCTGAATTTCGCTCTCAGCGGCTATCCGTATTGGACAACCGATATCGGCGGCTACTGGCCTGCCTTCCCCGGCGTTATCGAACAGCCTGCCTACCAGGAACTCTATGCGCGCTGGTTCGAGTTCGGAACATTCTGTCCTATCTTCCGCACGCACGGCCATCGCCCCAACAACGAGCTTTGGACCTACGACAAGGTCGAGCCCACGCTCATCCGCTACGACAAGCTTCGCTATCGCCTCATGCCGTATATCTACTCGCTGGCATGGAAGGTCACGAACGAGGATTACACCATCCAGCGCCCGCTGGTTATGGATTTTCGCTCTGACGAAAAAACGTGGAATATCGGCGACGAGTTTATGTTCGGTTCCGCCATCCTGGTCAATCCGGTGCTGAAGGCCGACGTCACGCATCGCGGCGTCTATCTGCCCCCATCGCCCGCATGGTACGACTTCTGGACCGGAGCGGCGACGCCCGGCGGACAGGAAATCGAAGCGGAAGCGCCGCTTGATCGCATGCCGCTCTACGTGCGCGCCGGATCCATCCTTCCGATGGGACCGGAGATTGAATACGCCGCGCAGAATCCCGGCGGCCCCATCGAACTCCGCATTTATCGCGGAGCCGACGGCCAATTCAACCTGTACGACGATGCGGGCGACAGCTACGACTACGAGAAGGGCCAGCATTCCGTGATTCCCCTTCGCTGGAACGACAGAGCCAGCGTCCTCACCATCGGCACGCGCGAAGGCTCTTATCCCGGAATGGTCGAGACGCGCGCGTTCCGGATTGTCCTGGTGGGAAGCGCGCACGGGACCGGCGTTGAAGTGACGGGCAAGGCTGACAAGGAGATCACCTACGATGGCAAGGAGACCAAGGTAAGCCTTCGTTAACCGGGAGGAATAGCCTGGGCTGACCCGCGCGGATCAGCCCAGGCCATTTTTATTGTGCACATATAGGTCAGGCTGCGGGTTGGCGGATAAATTGGGAATCCGCCTCTTCCTGCTCACGCTTGTTTGCGTGGTCAGCGCAGAGATTATGCATTTGCGCTAGAATATGACCATAGTCAGTGACTATGGGAGAAATTGCCATGCAAGCCACGATAGCCGCCGGGGAATTCAAGTCGAAGTGCCTCAAACTGCTCGACCAGGTTGCCACCGAGCGCCAGACGCTGGTCATCACCAAACATGGCCGCGCCGTGGCACAGGTGGTGCCGATGCCGCCCAAGGTTGATCCTTTCGGCTCTATGCGCGGCAGCGTTCTTTACGAAGGCGATATCATTTCGCCGTTAGAAAATGAGTGGGAGGCCGCGCAGTGATGGCCTCTACTGTACTAGTTTCGGAGGAACAACCGCCGCTACTGCTTGACACACACGTTCTGGTGCATTTGACCGACGGGAACCAAAAGTTGGGCGTACGGGCTAGAGAGGTAATTCGCCTTGCCTATCGCGAGGATCGGGCCGCTGTCTCGGCGATTACTCCGTGGGAGATAGCCCTTCTTGTCTGCAAGAAACGCCTCACTCTGGACCAGGATGTGCTGTCATGGATTCATACGGCGCTGGCCGTGCCAGGCGTGCGATTGATTCCTTTAGAACCTGAGATCGCCGTAGCCAGCACGCGGTTGCCGTGGGAGATGCATCCCGACCCCGCTGATCGCATTCTGGTGGCCACGGCGCGGAGTCTGGGCGCTACGCTGGTCACCGCGGACGGAGCCTTGCTGGGGATGGCAAAGAATGGCCACTTCAAGGCGCTGGACGCAACGGTTTAGGCGGACGGCGCTTGCGCGCCACGGGGTTCGTGGCCTCCTACCCTTGAATCAAAGAACAATTCAAGGATGGGGCACCCGGCATATGTTCCCTATTGAGTCTGTTGTCGATCAAAATGAGATCCCCGTATCCGGCACAATACTTCCACCGAATACGGGGATAACCGTTCGCTGAACCCTGTTTCCTATCTTACTTATCCGTCAGCGCCTCCACGCCCGGCAGTTTCTTCCCCTCCAGAAACTCCAGCGAAGCGCCGCCGCCGGTGGAGATGTGCGTGATCTGGTCGGCTACGCCGGCCTGGTTGATCGCACTCACCGAGTCGCCGCCGCCGATGATGGAGATAGCCGCGCGGTTGGCCGCTACAGCGTGGGCAATGGCGTTGGTGCCCACGGCGAAGCGGGGAAACTCGAAGACGCCGGCAGGGCCGTTCCAGACGATGGTGCGTGCGGTCGAAACTACTTCCTCAATGGCCGCGATCGACTTGGGACCGATGTCCAGCCCCTGCCAGTCAGCGGGGAAGTTGACCGAGCAGTCCCACGGCTGCGTGTTAGCGTCCGCGGCGAACTTATCGGCCAGGATGTTATCGACAGGCAGCAGCAAGTTGACGCCCTTGGCCTTGGCTTTATCGAGCGCGGCCTTGGCCATCTCGATCTTGTCTTCTTCGACGAGCGACTTACCGGTTGTAACTCCCAGCGCGCGTTGGAAGGTATAAGCCATGCCGCCGACAATGACTAAAGTATCGACCTTGTCGAGCAAGTTATCGATGACATCGATCTTGCCGCTGATCTTGGAGCCGCCAATGATCGCCACAAAAGGTTTTTCGGGGTTTTCCAGGGCTTTGCCGAGATAAGTGATCTCCTTTTCCATCAGCAGGCCGGCGACGGCTGGCTTCAGGAAATGAGTGATGCCCTCGGTGGAGGCGTGGGCGCGATGCGCGCTTCCGAAGGCGTCGTTGACATAGACGTCCGCCAGCGAAGCCAGCGCCTTGGAAAAGGCCGGATCGTTGGCTTCCTCTTCGGGATGAAAGCGCAGGTTTTCCAGCAGCAGCACCTGGCCGGATTCAAGCTGTCTAGCCATTTCGCTGGCGACTTCGCCAATGCAATCCGGCGCGAAGGCCACGTTCACTTCCTCGCCCAGCTCCTTATCGAGCAGTTCGCGCAGGCGGTCGACGACCGGGCGCAGCGAATACTTGGGATTCGGTTTGCCCTTGGGGCGGCCCAGGTGCGAGGCCAGAATCACCTTGGCCTTGTGCCGCAGGGCGTAAATGATGGTGGGCAGCGTGGCCACAATGCGCGTGTCGTCGGTGATGGTCGCGCCGTCTTCGGTGAGCGGGACGTTGAAATCGACGCGGATGAAGAGCCGCTTGTTGGCCAGTTCGATGTCGCGAATGGAGAGCTTGGGCATGGCGTGAACCTTTCTACATTGAACAGTGAACACGGTGAAGAAGTGAAAAAGTCAAAAAGTGAAGAAGTGAAAGAGTGAAGAAGTGAAGAGCTATGTACTGGCGGAGGTTTCCGCGATCACGGCTTCCATCTCGATCTCCGCGCACCACTTCGGATTGAGCAGCGCGGCGACGATCATGGTGGAGGCGGGGCGGATGGTGCCGAAGAACTCGCCATGAACACGGCCCACGGCCTCCCAGTCCTCGGCGTGCGCCAGATAGATTCTAGTGCGGACGACGTCCTTGTAGGAAGCGCCGGCCTCGGCTAATGCAGCCGCTGCGATCTCGAAGATGCGGCGGGTCTGGCCTGCTGGGTCCAGATCGTCGGCGCCAACCGGGCCGGTTCCGGAGAGGTGAACGGTGTTTCCCACGCGCACGGCGCGGGAGAAGCCAATGATAGGTTCGTAGGGAGAAGTGCCGGGAATGTTTTTTCTCATGGTTTAATCATAAGAATGTGCAGGTGTTATGGTGCCCCAGGTTCCAAAAGCGGAACCTGGGGCACCCAGTTTCAAAACATAGAATCAGCACTCAGTTGTCGTAAATCTGAGAACTGACAACTGAGAACTGACGACTGCTTACAGTCCCTTCTTGACCAGGAAGCCAATCAGGTCAACGACGCGGCTGGAGTAGCCCCACTCGTTGTCGTACCAGCTCAGCACCTTGACGCTGTTGCCCACCACCTTGGTCAGCGGAAGATCGACGATGGAGGAGAGCGGGTTGCCTTTGTAGTCGGAGCTGACCAGCAGGTTGGAGTCAACGCCGAGAATTCCCTTGAGCTCGCCCTTGGAAGCTGCCGTGAAGGCGGCGTTCAGGGCCTCGACGGTGGTGGGCTTCTCGGTGACGTAGGTGAGGTCAACGATGGAGACGTTGGGTGTGGGGACGCGCATGGAGAAGCCGTCCAGCTTGCCGGCGGNNACCTGGTCGTTGGTGTAGCTGTGGATGGTGGTCATGATGCCGCTGACCAGGCCGGTGGTCTCCAGAATGACCTTGACGACAGGCGCAAGGCAGTTGGTGGTGCAACTGGCGTTGGAGATGATGTTGTGCTTGGCCGCGTCGTACTTGTCCTGATTGACGCCGAGAACGAGGGTGATGTCTTCGTTGGTGGCCGGAGCGGAGATGATGACCTTCTTCACGGTTGCGCCCAGGTGCGCCTTCGCCTTGGCGCCGTCGGTAAAGTGGCCGGTGGATTCGATGACGATCTGCGCGCCGACGGAAGCCCAATCCAGCTTGGCGGGGTCGCGCTCGGCCCAGACCTTGATCTTCTTGCCGTCCACGGAGATGAAATCTTCGCCCGCCGTGATCTCGTTCTTCAGGTTGCCCAGGATCGAGTCGTACTTGAGCAGGTGCGCCAGCGTCGCCGGGCTGGTCAAGTCGTTGACGGCGACAAAATCAATCTCTGGATTGCCTAGCGCGGCGCGTAATACGTTGCGGCCAATGCGGCCGAAGCCGTTGATGCCAACCTTAACTGCCATGTCTGTGTTCTCCTTCGTAGCCGGTGCGGCTATGGTTTTGAGCTTGTTGAGGATTCTTCGAGTGGCGTCTTCGAGTCGCCGGCTGAAAACCGCCTGGCGGGCAATTCCACCAAACTCATGATCGTAACATTGCAGGGACCCGAAGACGAAATCTAATGCGTTTCGCCCCGTTTTTGCGGAACCTCTCGCACCGATAGTGTGCCCTTCCCGGTACAGGATCGTATGTGACGCAGTGCACACCAGAGCAAAACCAGGGATCTCATGTCCTGTTCTGCATCTTTCGAGGTCGCCGCTCCCTCCACCCCAGCGACGAAGACCTGTCGCTGGGGACCCCGGCCTGTTGGTCGCGTCGACTTGAATGCTCCGGCTCCAAGAAAGTTCATCCCTGGTTTTGCTATATTTGCCCCAACCTCGGCAACTGTGGTATCCCGGTATCAATACGTTTTGTTGAAGGGCTCATGAGCAGACGGTCCAGGCACAATCCCAATACCTCCGAATCCACCGGCAAAATCGGCCAGGAACTCCCATCGAATCAACTGCGTCCCTTGGTTCCGCTCTATCCTGAGGATGCCCAGCCAGCACGCGCGCCGCGGCCAGCGGAAGCACGGCGTCAGCCAGCCGCTTCCGTTCAGTTGCAGGCGGAGGCGCGCCCCGTCGAGCCGCGTCCCGCACGGCAGGAACGGCAGCCAAGGCCCGACGCGCCCGCCAAACAGCAGCGCCCCAGGCCGGAGTGGAATGAACCGGCAGACTCCGGGCGCTTGGAACTGGAGACCCAGCCGGATACCGCCTCCGCAGTTTCTCCAGAGCCGGAGGAAGCCGAGCGCTCGCCCCTGGCTCCCAAAGGCTTCGTGGTGCTGGCCATCGGCCTGCCCGGCTCCGGCAAAACCACCTGGTTCCGGCGGCGCGGCGTCACCCCGCTGTCGAGCGATCTGCTGCGCAACATTTTGTTTGACGATGTCGAGGAGCAGCGCTATCAGGGGCTGGTCTTTTCCACGCTGCGTTCGCTGTTGCGGGCAAGGCTCATCGCCCGCATGCCGTTGAACTACGTGGACGCCACTAACCTCAGCAGCCACGAGCGCAGCCAGTGGATCAAGATGGCCAAGAGCTTCGGTTACGAGGTGCAGGCGGTCTTCTTCGACGTGCCGCTGGAGGTCTGCCTGGAGCGCAATAGTAAGCGCGACCGCTCAGTCAGCGAGGACGTGATGCGCAAGATGGCCGAAAAGCTCAAGCCGCCGGTCTTCGAAGAGGGCTTTGCCAAGATCACCGTGGTGCGCGTGAAGAGCGCGGGGTAAAGGACTATTTACCCATGAGCACCTCCCCAGTGCACTTACCGTATATCGAACCGTGGCTGCGCGGAACCCATGCCGAGGTTCCGGCGGTGGGCCGCGCGGTGCTGCACGCGCTCGATCTGGCCCTCGAAGACATAACCAAGTGGACCACCGGACTGACCGATGCCGAGGTTCATGCCCAGCCGCACGGCCTACCCTCCATTGCCTTCCATCTCAAGCACATGGCTCGCTCAACGGACCGGCTGCTGAGCTATGCGGAAGGGAAACAGCTTTCGGCAGAACAGTTGGCTGCGCTCAAAACCGAGCAAGCCGGTGAGGAGACATTGGCCGAACTGATGGCCGAAGTGGAAACCTCTGTCAACAATGCCGCCGGACGGGTGCGGAAGTTGGCTTTGGCTGACTTCGACGCCTTCCGTGGCGTGGGCCGCAAGCAGTTGCCGACATCGATTGGCGGCGCGCTGATTCATGTGGCCGACCACACCCAGCGCCACGTGGGCCAGGTAGTGACGACAGCCAAAGTTCTGAAGGCATTGCGAGGTTAACCGGCCTGTTCTCCGGAAACGAGCGAGTCTTGGATGTGCCCCATCTTCTCCTGCTTGGTGCGCACGTAGTCCGCGAAGCTCTCTTGCGGTTCAACCTCAGCCGACACGCGCTCCACCACTGCTATCCCAGCGGTCTCCAGCGCCGCCACCTTCTCCGGGTTGTTGGTGATCAACCGGACCGCCTTCACGCCCATCAGCTTGAGCACCTCGGCGGGCAGTTCATAGGCGCGGCAATCGGCGGCATAGCCCAGCTCGACGTTGGCCTCGACCGTATCCCGGCCCTGATCCTGCAATTCATACGCGCGCAGTTTGGCCATCAAGCCGATGCCGCGCCCCTCCTGCTGCTCGTAGAGCAGAATGCCCGCGCCCTCGGCGGCGATCTGCCGCATGGCCTGCTCCAGTTGCAGCCGGCAATCGCAGCGCAGCGAGCCAAAAACATCCCCGGTGAGGCACTGCGAGTGGATGCGGACNNGTGAGGCACTGCGAGTGGATGCGCACCAGCGGCGGCGCGGAGTGAATGTCACCCATCACCAGCGCCACCAGCCCCTCGGCCTCGCTGTTCTTGATTTCGTAGACGCTTGCCCCACTGGACGAGCTGCCGTCCCCATTCCGCTCCGGCGTTGCGTCAGCATCATCGCCGGGGCGCGTCGCGGTCAGCACGCCTTCAAAGCCCAGAATGCGGAAGGCTCCCCAGCGGGTGGGAAAATCTGCCTCGGCAATCTTCTTCACGCTTGCAAATCCCATGCGTCTATTTTACTTGGCGCGGGGATGGGGGAGATCGGCGCGGGCCGAGCCTGATCGCTTACCATAACTTTGCCGGAGAAATATGCGCGACCACCTGGCTACACTGCTCGACGATTTCCGCCGCTACGACCGCCAGATCGCGGTCGTTCACTTTCAGGGCAACCGGCGGCGCGCGACCACCTACGGAGAGCTGGCGCTGCTGGCGGGGCGCTTTGCCGCACTTCTGGCTCAGCGCGAGATCGGCTTGGGCGACCGGGTTCTGCTGTGGGGAGAAAACAGCGCCGAGTGGATCGCCGCCTTTTATGGCTGCCTGCTGCGCGGCGTGCTGGCGGTGCCGCTGGACGCCTATGGAAGCGCCGAGTTTGCCCAGCGCGTGTCCGCCGACGTGCGCCCCAAACTGGCGGTCGGCGATGCGGTGCTGCTTCATCAACTGCCTTCGGAATGGCTGCGTCTCTCTTTTGACGACTGGCTCAGCGCGCTGCCCGCGGAAGAGGCCGGTCCCATTGCGGGGCTCTCGCGCCAGACTCCGCTGCAAATTCTCTTCACCTCCGGCACCACCGGCGACCCCAAGGGCGTGGTGCTGACCCACGGCAACGTGCTGGCCAGCGTGGAACCGATCGAGGCGGGCGCGCAGCCCTATATGCGCTGGGAGCGGCTGCTGGCGCACCCGCTGCGCATTCTGGAGACGCTGCCGCTGAGCCACGTCTTCGGCCAGACGATGGGCCTCTGGGTGCCACCGATCTTTACCGCACAGGTTCACTTCGAGAGCCGTCTGGTGGCCGGGCGGCTGATCGAGACGATCAAGCGCGAGCGTATCAGCGTGCTGGCCGCGGTGCCGCGCGTGTTGGCGCTCCTGAAGACGCATCTGGAAGCCAGCCATCCCGGCCTGACCGAGCGGATTGCCGCCTCCACGGGCATTCGAGCATGGAAGCGCTGGTGGCGCTTCCGCGATGTACACAGCGCCTTCGGCCTGAAGTTCTGGGCGGTGATCTCCGGCGGCGGCGCGTTGCCGGGGCCGCTGGAACAGTTCTGGAACGCGCTGGGGCTGGTGGTGGTGCAGGGCTATGGAATGACGGAGACTTCGGCGCTGATCACGCTGAATCACCCCTTCCATGTGGCCCGCGGTACGATCGGCAAGCCAATGCCGGGGCGCGAGGTGAAGCTGGGACCGGACGGCGAAGTGCTGGTGCGCGGTGAGTCGATCTCCGCCGCCTCCTGGTCCGGCGGAGCCATGCGCCCGCGCGCGAACGAGTGGCTGGCTACCGGCGACCTGGCCGAGAGCGGGCCGGGCGGCGAGCTGCGCTTCCTGGGGCGCAAGAGCGAGGTGATCGTGACCGCCGCGGGGATGAACCTGCACCCCGAAGATCTGGAAGCGGCCATCGAGCAGGAGCCGGGCGTGACGGCCTGCGCGGTGGTGGCGATGGAGACTGCCTCCGGGCCGGAGCCCTGCGCGATACTGGCCATGCGCGGCCACGGCGATGGGGCTGCGGCGGCCATCGAGCGCGCCAACCAGAGGCTGGCGGAGTTTCAGCAGTTGCGCCGCTGGATTTTGTGGCCTGAGCCGGACCTGCCGCGAACCTCGACCGGCAAAGTCAGGCGCAAGGCAGTCTCGGCGTGGCTGGCCGGAATTCAGGACTCGGCCCGTAACGGTGAGGCCGCTGCGGCCAGCGCCGGCGCTTTTGGAGCTTCTTCGGACTGGCTGCTGGCGCTGATCGCCGAAATCTCCGGCGAAGCGCCGCACGGCGTCGGAGACGAACTGCGGCTGAGCGAAGATCTGCTCCTCGACAGCCTGGGCCGGGTGCAACTGGCGGCGGCTCTGGAAGAGCGGCTGGGGATTGCGCCGCAGCCGCAGGGCGGCCTGCTGGAAGAGGCGCGCACGCTGGGCGAGCTGCGCAGCCTGGTGGCCGGTGAGGCCAAGGAGACGATAACAGACGAACAAACGCGCTTAAGAGCGCCAGGAGTGAATTCCGACGGCACTATCGAGGCTTCGAGTCAACGCGATTCGGAGGGAGGCGAGGGTTTCAACCCCCGCGAAATGCCTGCCGAATCAGGGAGGGCTTTAGCCCCGGAGGCATTCTTTTCGTCAAATTCACTCCAAACCTCGAATTCTTCCGCTTCCGATCCATCCGAATCCGCATCTACCGGCTACCTCTACCCGCGCTGGCCATGGCTCGCGCCCTTCCAATGGCTCCGCGTGGCTTTTATCGAGGCGGTCGAGCGACCACTGGTCTGGCTGCTCGCCGCGCCGCGCGTCGTCGCGCCCGAGTTGCCGGAGGACGCCGAGCCGCTGCTGATCGTTGCCAACCACGTAACAGCCTACGACGGGCCGTTGCTCCAGTACGCTCTGCCCGGTCCGCTCCGGAGGCGGATTGCCGTGGCGATGGCTGGCGATATGCTCGAGGACTACCGGCACTTCCGCAATCCCGAGCGCGCGCCGGGGCGGCGGGGCTTCTATCTGCCCGGCCCGCTGATCTGGCTGTTGCTGACGGCGCTCTTCAACGTCTTCCCCTTGCCGCGGCGGCGCAACTTCCAGCGCAGCTTTGCCCACGCCGGGGCAGCGCTGGACCGCGGATACAACGCACTGGTCTTCCCCGAAGGCACACGCTCGGCCGAGGGCACTCTGGCGCGCTTCCGTGGCGGAATCGGCCTGCTGGTCAAGCAGTCGGGAGCCCGTGTGTTGCCGGTAGGCCTGCGCGGGCTGGGCGAGCTGAAGGCCGCGCGCCGTGGCTGGTTCCGCTCCGGCAGAATCGAGATTCATATAGGCCAGCCCATTCGCTTTGCCCCGGAGGAGACCGAAGCGGCCATCACCGAGCGCCTCCACGCCGAGGTCGAGCGCTTGCTGAACGATTGAGCCTCCGCGAACCCGCTAACCCCGCTAACTCCGCTAGCTCCGCTGACAAGCTGCCCCGCCGAAGTGCTATCCTCACAGCGTAATGCACGGTCTCTCCCTGCTCGAATTTGTCGCCGTGGCCTTGCTCATTCTGGCCAACGCCTTCNNGTCTCCATCCGCGACACCCGCATTGAGCAGATGCTCGCCGCCCAGATCCCCGGAGCGCGCGCCGTTCGCCGCCTGCAGCGCGATCTGGACGACTTTCTCCCCGCCGTGCAGCTCGGCGTCACGCTCTGCTCGCTGGCTCTGGGCTGGATCGGCGAACCGCTGGCCGCCTCCGTCTTTCTCGGCTGGATCGCCGCTCTGCCCCAGCCCCCGGCCCATGCCCATGCCTATGCCCACGTGGCCGCCATCGCCGCCGTCGTCATCGGCTTCGCCGTCATCACCTACTTCCACGTGGTGATCGGCGAGCTGGTGCCCAAGTCGCTCGCCCTGCGCCGCGCCGAGGCCCTCGCCGTCGCCGTGGCGCCGCCCATGCTCTTCTTCATGGCCCTGGCCCGCCCCGCCGTGCGCCTCCTCAAGGGCTCGGCCGCCATCATCCTGCGCGGCTTCGACATTCCCATGACCGAGCGCGCCCAGGTCCACTCCCCCGAGGAACTCAAGCTCATCGCCACCGCCGCCCGCCGCATGGGCGTACTGCCCCGCTTTCAGGAGACGCTCATTCACCGCGCCCTCGAACTGGATGATGTGCCCGTCCGCGAAATCATGACCCCGCGCCAGAAGATTTTTTCCCTGCCTTCGAATCTGCCCATCGAAGCGGCCAGCGCCCAGGTCATCGAGCGCCTCCACTCCCGTGTTCCCGTCTACGACGAAACCCGCGGCCCCGAGCACATCGTCGGCGTCGTCTACTCCAAGGATCTCGCCCGCCTGATCTTCTACCGGTCAGGCCTTCAGAGTCACCCGCAAAAAATGGGTGGCCCAGATGTGGATTTTCAGACCTGGGAATCGAAGAACCCACTCCCAGTTCATCTCGTAAAACTCAATCTCCGCCAAATCATGCGCGACGTGCTGGTCGTCCCGGAGACCAAGAGCGTCCTCGACCTGATCCGCGACTTCCAGCAGCGCCGCCGCCAGATGGCCATCGTCGTCGACGAGTACGGCTCCACGGTCGGCCTGGTCACCGCCGAGGACGCCATCGAGCAGTTGGCCGGCGAACTGCAAGACGAGTTCGACTCGCCCGCGCTGCCCGTCCTGACCACCACGAGCGGCGCGCTACTGATGGATGGCGGTGTCAACCTGCGCGACCTGGAAACCCAGATGCAATGGGATCTTCCCCGCGACGGCGGCGTGGAAACCCTGGCCGGCTTCGTTCTGATGCGCCTCGGCCACATCCCCAAGGAAGGCGAATTCATTACCCACGATGGCCGGCGCCTGACGGTGGTAGAAATGGATGCCCGCCGCATCGCCAAAATCCGCGTCGAGCCGGTGGAGGAAGCACCGCCTCCCACTGGCAAATGACACCATGCGGGTGCCCCCGGTCCCGCCTTTGGGATCTGGGATGCCACGAACCGTGCCCGGCGACTCCCCCTGACAACTGACCAATGATAGTCAGAAATCTTCGTGAAAAATTCGCGTCGGACCCTTGTTTCTGACTTCTTTCCCCCGATACTCCTCTTTTTAATGAGGGATTTGCAGCCGATTCACTGAAAGTGGTGAGCTGTAGATCACCGATTCCAAAAAACCGGACAGTTGCTGAACACCACATTCTCCGAAACCAGTAACCTGTAGCTGCTCATTTTGGGGGTAAACCGGCTACAGATAGCTTCACACTTCTGAAAAACAGATCACCTGTAGCTTCCGTTTTCAGTTGCCCAAACTGATCCCTGACCCCTGAACCCTGGTCCCTGATTTATCGTTGAACCAGCCCCATGAAGTCGATCCTCACCCGCCTCGCGCTCACGCTTCCGGTCGTATGGCTGGTGGTTTCGTTGGTCTTTCTACTCATTCACCTGGTTCCCGGCGACCCCATCCAGCAGATGCTCGGCGATGGTGCAACTCCGACCGACACAGCGACTTTGCGCCATCAGTATTTCCTCGACCTGCCCCTCCCTCAGCAGTACCTGCGCTACTGGGCAGGCGTGCTGCATGGCGATCTGGGCAACTCGATTCGCCTGCACGACACGGTCGCCCACCTGATCGCCGCCCGCTACCCTTATACGCTGGCTTTGACATTGACGGCATTGGGGTTAGGTCTGCTTCTGGCTCTGCCCGCCGGCATTCTGGCCGCTGTCAACCGTGGCCGCTGGCTCGACCAACTGCTCTCGGTCGTGAGTCTCTTTGGCCTCTCCGTTCCCGGCCTGGTGCTGGGTCCGGTGCTGATTCTGGTCTTCTCGATCAGCCTCGGCTGGCTCCCGGTCTCCGGCGCGAACTCCGGCGGAAGCGCCTCTATCGATTGGCGTTATCTTGTGCTGCCCTCGATTGCGATGGGCGCATCGCTGGCCGCGATTCTCACGCGCATGGTGCGCACCGCGATGCTGGAAGAACTGAGCCAGGATTACATCCGGACAGCCAGGGCCAAAGGCCTTTCCGAGACCGCCGTCGTCTGCCGCCACGCCCTGCCCAACGCGCTGGTCCCCATCATCACCGTTGTCGGCTTGCAATTCGGCGCGTTGCTGGCCGGCGCGATTGTGACCGAAACCATCTTCAGTTGGCCCGGCCTCGGCCGCCTCACGGTGAGTGCGATCTCCAATCGCGACTATGCTTTAGTGCAGGGCTGCCTGCTGTCGATTGGGCTGACTTACGTGCTGGTCAACCTGCTGACCGATGTAGTCTATCGCTGGGTCAATCCGCGGATGCGGTAAAGGTAGCTCCTAGCAATCGAGCTTGATGATCTTGACTTTGAACTCGCCGTCCTTGTTGACTTTGAGCACTCCCACCGTGACCGGCAGTTTGAAGCGCTTTGGCCCGCAGGAGCCGGGATTGAAGTAGAGCACACCCTTGCGAACGTCGTAGTTGGGTAGATGCGTGTGGCCGAAGAGCACGGCGGCAAACTTTCCCGCCGCCGGGTCCAGGTGCAACAGCTTCAGATCGTGCAGCATATAAACGTAGCTGTCCGCGATGAGCACCACTTCGGTCTCCGGCAGCTCGCTCGACGGGCCTTCGCGGTCGGTGTTTCCGCGCACTGCGGTGACCGGCGCAATCTTGCCCAACTCCTTGAGCACCGAAAAGTCGCCCACGTCGCCCAGATGGAGGATACGCTCGACGCCTTTCAGAGCGCGCTTGATCTCGGGGCGGAAGAGGCCGTGGGTGTCGCTGACTACGCCGATCTTCATCTAAAGCCCCATCTCCAGCCGGGTGCGCGGGTCGAGTTGGTCGCGCAGCGCGTCGCCTATGAAGTTGAAGCCCAGCACCGCGCCGGCCACCGCGGCGGCGGGAAAGAGCACCATGTGCGGCGAGTCGAACAAGTGCAGCCGCGCGTCGTTCAGCATCGCTCCCCAACTGGGCGCGGGGGCGGGAATGCCCAGGCCGAGAAAGGAGAGCGTGGCCTCGGCCAGGATCACGCCGGCCATGCCGATGGCGGCCTGCACCAGTATGGGCTGGACGATATTCGGCAGGATGTGGCGGAAGAAGATGCGCAGGCCGCTGGCGCCCAGAGCTCGGGCCGCGTCCACGTACTCACGGTCGCGCACAGACATGACCTGCGCACGCACCAGGCGGGCGTAGCCGGCCCAGCCGCCGATGGCCAGAGCCAGCACCAGGTTGGAGAAGCCGGGCCCCAGGAAGGCGGCAAAGGCGATGGCCAGCAGAATGCCCGGCAGTGCGAGAAAGGTGTTCATCGCAAAGGTAGTCAGGGCAATATCGATCCAGCCGCCCAGGTAGCCGGCGAGGCCGCCGACAGCGAGACCCAGCGCCAGCGAGATCGCGACCACGGTGACGGAGACGGCCAGCGAGAGACGCGCTCCGTAAAGCAGGCGCGAGAGCGTGTCGCGGCCCAGCTCGTCGGTTCCGGCCCAGTGCGCGACGGATGGGCTTTCCAGGCGATGCGCGAGGTTGATGGCGGCAGGATTCGCGGGCGCGAGCCAGGGCGCGGTCAACCCGCCCAACACAAAGGCCGCCAGCAGCAGCACACCCGCCACGGCCAGCGGCTGGCGGCGGATGCGGTTGCGGAGGGCAGGAATCGTGTTGGCGGAGAAAAAAGGCATCGGCACAGCAAGAATACCGCGACAGAGGCACTGAAGCGGGGTTTAATCGATTATGAACGTTTTGCGGCAGGGTTTGGTTTTATCCTTAGCGCTGGTTGCGCCCGTGGTTTTTGCGCAGGCGCCTCGCTCTTCGCGGGTTGAAAGCTCACACGCGATTCAGGCGGAGGCCTGGCAGCTTGTTTTGCTGGCCAATCAGGCGCGCGCTCAAGCCGGGGCCGCGCCGCTCCGGTGGGACGCTGCATTGGCCACGGCTGCCCGCCAGCACTGCCAGCGCATGGCCGCCGATAGGTCAATCTCGCATCAGTATGTGGGCGAGCCGGATGTGAGCGAGCGCGCCAAACAGGCCGGAGCGCACTTCAGCCTGGTCGAGGAGAACGTGGCGGTTGGCCCCAATCCGGCCACGATTCACAATGCGTGGATGCACTCGCCGCACCACCGCACCAACCTGCTGAACCCCGCCGTGGACCGCGTGGGTATAGCCGTGGTAGCTAGCGGCGGCTCGCTTTATGCCGTGGCCGACTATGAGCGCGCCGTGCCCGTGCTGACGCAGGAGCAAGAGGAAGGCGCTATTGCCGCGCTGTTGCAGTCCAGCGGAGTGGGCGTTCTGCGCGATGCGGCGCTGGCCCGCACCGCTTGCGCGATGGACGGCGGGATGCCGCACGCGGCTTCCGGCCCGCAACCCCGCTTTGTGATGCGCTGGCTGAACGCTGACCTGAACCAACTGCCGCAGGCGCTGGTGGAGAGGCTGGCGACGGGAAAGTATCATCAGGCGGCAGTGGGCAGTTGCTCGCCACAGAGCCAGGAAGGCGCGTTCACGGCCTACCGGATGGCGGTGCTGCTTTACTACTGATTATTTTGGATGATTTCATCCAAAAGACTGATATTGAATCCAGAACTGCGGCCAGGGTAGCCGCGGAGCGCCGCAGACAAAGATATCCGGGTGATACTGGTTCTCTTCGTTCTTCACGCCCTCCGAATTTCCGTTGTGCCCGGCCAGATGACAGCCGGTAAATATTTTTTCCGCCCATTCGGGCGAAACACCCACCACAATCAACGTTGTAGGCGGCGAGGCAGGATAGTCACGCAACCAGGCGGAGTTGGTCAGGCTGATGGGGGGCGGCAGGTGATAAGCCGGGCCGAGCATCTCGATTGCGCCCTGCTCGCCGTAGTTGCCCACAATGATGCCTATGCTTGCCTGTTGCTCAAGGGTGAGGGAATCGCGGATGCCGGCGACAGTTTTTACCAGTTCGGGCCAGCCTATTTCCTCCCGCAGGTCAGGGTTGCGCTGGAACGCAAACTCCTTGAGCGGACCTGTTGACGCCAGTGGCAGGATCAATGCGCCAGCATATGCTCCAGATCCAGCGATCCCCTGGAAGAAAACAATCATCACCACCCAGCGCCACAAGTTCGACAACGTCGCCACCCATCGCTCGCCCTCCGCCGCACCCATCGCAATCAGCATGGGGTACGCGGCGGCCATGTAATATCCTCGCCCCTTGGCGAAGAAGAAGAGGGCCAGCGGGATCAGGTACATCCAGGCCAGCATCCGGTAGCGGCGGTCGCGTAGAATGGCGACCAGACCAGCGATGCAGAGTGGCGCGGCATAGAGATTGACGCAGATCAGAAACTGATCTTGGAGGAAGCCATCCGCGCGGCCTTCGCCCACGTCGCGCACGTGGATGTGCTGGAGAAAGTGGTAGGAGATGAAGTCGTGGCGCACGAGCCACAGGAAGTTGGGCAGAAAAATCAGTAGCGCGAGAGCGATGCCGGCCCAGAACCAGCCGCTCGCGAGAAATCGCCGCGCGCGTGACAGCAACATTCCGCCCAGAATGCCGGCAATCAAAAACAGGATCGAATATTTGGTGAGCAGTCCCAGGCCAACAGCCGCTCCGATGGCCAGCCACCAGCGCGGGTTCTCCGTCTTCAGCAGGCGAATGGTGAAGTACGCAATCAGCACCCACCACAGGAAATCGAAGGAGGTGTATTGGAACTCCGTGCCCTCGAAGAGCGGCAGCGGCGAAAGCGCCACCGCAAGAGCAGCCGTGCCCTGCGCCAGCCGTCCGCCGCCCAGTTCGCGCGCCATCAGCCCGGTGACGATGATGGCCGCCGCCTGCGCAAGAACCGAAAAAAGGCGCAGCCCCACCATCGAGAGGCCGAAGATCTCCAAACCGATGCGTTCAACAAAAGGCGTCAGCGGCGGATAGGCCACGAATCCCCAGTCGAGATGGCGGGCGTCGCTGAGAAACTGGAGCTCGTCGCGGTGGAAGCCGTAGCGGCCGTTGGTGGCCAGATGAACGAGCGTGACGGCGGCGGCGATCGAGAGCAGGATCGTCCACTCTGCCCTGCGCGGGGCATTGGACGACTCGGAACTCGGTATTATTTCTATGGGTGCTCTGCCAGTAGAGGCCAATCTTCTTCGCTCCTCTGGAGTTCTACGCCTTGCGCTACGCTTTGGTTCCCGTACGGACGGCCTCGCGTTCGGCGCGCTCCTGCGGCGAGGCGATTTTGACGGTGGCCATCCCCGCAGCGGTTGCCGCCGCAATGCCCAGTTCCGTATCTTCAAAGGCCAGGCAATCGGCGGGCGCAACGCCGAGCCGCTCAGCAGCGACCAGAAATGCATCCGGGGCCGGCTTGCTGTTGACGTAATCCTCTGAGCCGACGATGGTCTCGAACTTGTCCATCAGATGCAGCGCGCTGAGAGCCTTGGTGACAGAAATCCGCCTGCCGCCTGAGACCACGGCGAAGGGAATCCGGCCCTGCTCGGCCTCGATCAGCTCCAGAACCTCCGGGATCGCCTTGAGCTGCGGGAGCAACTCGAAGTAGAGTTCCTCTTTGTGTTCGGCGAGAGATTCGACGGGCATTGCGAGGCCGTGCATCTCATTCAGCGTGGCGATGATCTCGCGTGTGGGCTTGCCGCCCCACGAGTAAAAAAGATCTTCGGGAAAGGGGCAATTCCACTCCGCAAAGGCCGTCTTCCAGGCGATGTAATGCAGCGGCATCGAATCAACAATGGTGCCGTCGCAGTCGAAGAGATAGGCGCGGAAGTCGCCGGCGGGGAGTTGAAGTTTCATGCTGTGCAACCGCCTTCGCCGGGTCCACCCTCGCCGGATTTGGTTGGCTCCATCTTGAGAGCGTTGTTGAAGCGGTTGAAGTAGTTGAAGAGGCCGATGGCGCAGAGCAGCTCCACAATCTCTCCTTCCGAGTAGAAGCCGCGCAGCTCGGCAAACTGCTCATCCGAAACAGTGTTGGCGTCGCGGGTAACGGTCTCGGCCAGGCGCAGGGCGGCCTTTTCGGCGGGGGTAAAATCCTCGCGCGCGGGCCACTCAGCCAGGTGGGCGAGCTGGTCGTCGCTCCATCCCAGGTTCTTTGCGAGAATGGTGTGGCTGGCCAGGCAATAGGGCGTCACATTCACCTGGCTGGTGCGCACGATGATCAGCTCCTTCAGCCTGGGCGAGAGCGTGCCGGTCGTGAGCACGGCGGCAAAATGCGCCTGCATGGTCGTGAAAATCTCTGGCCGGTGGGCCATCACCCGGAACATATTGGGCACATTACCGCGCAGGGCAAAGATTTTGTCATAGAGCGCCGCCATTTCTGCGCTCACTTCGCTGCAATCCAGCCGGGAAATCCGGGACATCGGGTTCTCCTTATCGTTTCTACTATCGTATCGCCTGCGCCGGCCTCGGCACGCTTCCCGGACGGCTGAACTCCCTTCCAGCGCTCCAGCGCGCTCGTGACCAGGACCAGACCTCAGGCTCAAACCCGCTTTATCCAGCGGAATTTTGACGCGCCCCGCGTGCTCTGCTACCTTGATAGAGGAGTTTTTTTGCAAAACACTCCTCAGTAGCTCAATGGCAGAGCATTCGGCTGTTAACCGAAGGGTTGTAGGTTCGAGTCCTACCTGAGGAGCCAAAGAATCAATAACTTAGCTCCATTTGCGCTCTGCTTGCTCTCCGTTTCCCTGAAAAGCCATCTGAGCGACTTTGATTCCCGCAGCAGTCATCTCTTCCGTTACAACGTCCCCGTAAATGTTCATTGTGGTTCTGATGTCCGCATGGCGCATCATCTTTTGCTGGACGGCCACTGACGTGTCCACAGCGTCAAGCCATGAGCGATGAGTGTGCCGGAAAGAGTGCGTCCCGATGTGCCCGACCTTCGCGGCCTCCGCCGCCCGCTCAAGTTCCCGCCACACGCCCGTGTAGGAATACGGGAGCCTGCCGAGTTTGATAGGACTTGCGAAAATCCAGTCCTCAGATCCCGAAAAGTCGGACCGCTGCTTGCAGGACTTCACAGGCTGCGGAAAAACTCAATTCGGAGGGAGACGGGGGTTTTAACCCCCGTGTAAAGCCATTAGAATCAGTCGTGGCTTTAGCCACGGAGGGACGATTTTCGCACATATTACCCGGAATCAGGGGTTTTTCCGCAGCCTGTTCAGGCGTTCCAGCATTTCGCCCGTAAGATTGAAGGTCCGGGCGAAGCCTTCCGTTTTCACATCGGCCACAACCTGCTCCACGATGCCACGCCGGACACTCAACTGTGAGCCAAGCCAATCCACGTCACCCCATCGAAGCGCAAGCGCCTCACTGAAGCGAAGGCCCAAGCACACAGAGAGCAACGCCATCGTCCCGAATGGTTCTTGCAGCTCTCGCAACAGAGCGTGGAACTGCTCCGATGTGAGGCTCCGGGCTTTCCGCACCTTCCGCGTT
Organism: Acidobacteriaceae bacterium; assembly: GCA_003159355.1. Taxonomy (GTDB): domain Bacteria; phylum Acidobacteriota; class Terriglobia; order Terriglobales; family Acidobacteriaceae; genus Telmatobacter. The sequence goes on from PLPA01000048.1 coordinate 37,270, forward strand.
GCCCCGATATTGCAGACGAGGGAGACGGGATTGCGGCTGATGTCCAACAGGCCGGACCACATCGCAAACTCCACAAGCACGTGCATGAGTGACCGCAAGTGCGTCTTGGACTTTGGCGATAAGGGCAGTTCACGGAGCCACAATTCAACCGGACGCGGTTGTACTTCCTGAATCCGCGTATCGGCCCACTTCGGCAGAACGTGGTTATTCAGGAAAGAGCGATACACCCGCGCCGTCGATTGACGTGAGGGCATCCGCTCCGCTTCATACCGTGTAATCACGCTCCGCACCGTGTCTCCGTCCTGTGTTTTTGGTTGCTGGATCTCAAGGCTTTCAACTTTCTTCCATGCGGCGGCCTTGGTTGGAAATTCTTGCTTCGTCCCAATTCGCTTTGACCGGCGAGTTGGTCCGTCATACCAGAGGTAATTCCAGGTCTTGCGCCGTTTGTCGTAGCGCACAGACCCGCTTGCGTGTCGCTGGGCCCTCATTGCTGCCTCCATTCAGCAGGGTCAGCGGATGACGAACACAGGATAGCATCCAGCTCGTGCTTGCGGAATCTTCAGACACACCGCCGCACGCCGGACAGCCGGTGAGCAGGAATCTTCCTTTCGCGTACCCACTGGAGCAGTGTGCGCGGCTTCACCTTCAGGTATTGGGCAGCCTCATTTGCGGTAAGCCATTCTGTTTCCATGTCAGCCTGTTTTCTCATTCCGGCAACGCAAGAAGCCGGAGGCTGCGTGGACGGTTATGTCGTGTCTTGAGCCGGAAACGAACGAGGTTCCTCCATATGGTTGCCGCGATCATCTTCACAGTCCTTCTCGAAGATGTGTCGAGAACATTGCCGGAATCACCAATCGATCTCTGTAGGGCACCCCGATGTTGCGGGTACACGGGAGCAACGACTCTGCGCTTCGGTCGGGTCGTGGCCTTCTTTGCAATGGGCATCCGGTTCCTCGTTGTGATGTCTCTTAAAACATATGTGTATGCTCTTGGAAGACAATGCGCTAACCGTTAGTAATCAAAAGAGTTCACGTGAGAGGAACGCCGGGGTGTAGTGGATTCATTGCATGGAAGTGAGGAAGCCGAATGAACCGCAACAAATCGAACCGTGAAGGGGATGGAGAAAAGAGAACTGGCCAGAGACCGCGCAACGGGTCAGAGCAATAATCCCGGCATGAACTATGCCACGGCAAGCGCCAAACGTGAACTTCGTTTGGCGCACAGCCGCTCCCCGAATGGACGAACAATTCAATTAAAACTTGGTGAAATCGACCATGACGTTTCTGCGCGCGGCAATGGGCTGGCCTTTTTTGGTGGCGGGAAAAAACCTGTATTGCCAGACGGCGGCCTCGGCCTTTTTGTCCAATCCGAACCCGAGGCCGCGCCTAACGCGAACCTCCTTCGGCAATCCGTCTTCGCCCACCAGCACATCGACGATGGCCACTTGCACATACGGATGCGTCGCAAACGAGTCGGCGAAGTCCGCGTCAACCGTGTGGATGGGGATGGGCGGTGTGTACGGGAGAGGATTGTGATGCTTGTTTACAAATTGCGATTCGTCCGGCAGAGGCAGATCTCTCTCGGCAATAAGAACCTGAGGAACAGCCTGGCTGCGGTTGGCGCGGAAGACAACCCGCACATCGATCCAGACGGGCACAGGTTTATCTCCGAGCTTGCCCGGCTCAAACTTCGACTGTTTCACAGCGGCGATAGCGGCCTGATCGAATGCCTCCCCATGCCTGTGCAACACCTGAATGTGAGCAGGAATGCCATTGGCGTCAATGACCATGGCCAGCACGGTCATGCCTTGAATTTCTTTCGCGGGTACGTCAGTAGGGTATGGAACATATACGGTGCTCAGCAGTCGGGGCGCAGTGACTTCGGGGCCTGTGTAGTACACGCCATCTTTGTCAGGAGCCTGATGAACCTGCCGACTCGCAATCATTGCATCCTGCGCCCGAACGGCAATGGCCGTCAGCGCCAATAGAATCCATGCTTGTTTCGCTTGCCGCATTCGATTCTCCTATCTGTCGCTTTGATTCCCTGGATCGCTCGGCTGGCTACACAGGCTGGCCGGCAGATGTTGTCTTGTGTCTTGCCGAGTCAGGATTCGCGCCAGGGCCGATCCGGCAGCCGCGGCGACTAGCCTCCATGCTAGAGACAAAAAGATAAAGATAAGATAAAGACAACGAGCCGCCAGGCAAGTTTATAGTCCGCCATTTTTAATTGGCTAAAATCTGGAAATATCGTCATGAATTAACTTAAATAGTTAATCTTCACGACTTCATCATGCAAGTCTCATGTATTACTTATAACTTTCCGAAAAACACATACGGACTCTTTATAGACCTAGCTTTAATGTCTATGTAAGCCACTCCAGCTTGAGGCTGGAGCGGTGCAAGTATTTCCAAAAAGCGCTCGTCATAAGACGCCAGACTACTTAGTATTTCTGAAATCATTGCATATTCTTTGCGACTCCCTTATGTCGCTTTGCATAACAATTGGGGTGAGGTAGGTGGAAGCGACAGGCTAGCCATACTTCAGCGAGAGCCAACGCATTTCAGCCAAGCGACGCAAGACGTCGAGGAGGTCAGATACCATGAAGACAAATTTCAAAGCCACCATAACGTTGGGGGTCGCAATCTGTGGTCTTGTTATGCAGCTTGCGGGTCAAGCCCAAAGCGCAACTTCAATCCCCGATAACGCCACGACGCCACCGAGCGCAAGCGCGACGCCGCCCAACAACGATGCGGTTATCAAAGAACTCGCGGAGATGAAGGCGCGAATTGCGCAACTTGAAGCAGAACAGAAGGCAAGCGGCGCTTCCAGTACTTCGGTGACACAGGCTGCGACTCCAGCGCCTGCTCCACCCCCAGCGGCGACTCCTGCGCCCCCGGAGATCAGCGCCGAGAGAACCACCAAGGAAGCGCCATTCCCCGGCGATTGGACTTGGCTGAACAGCAACGGGCGCGTGGTGGACAGCCCGATGAGCACCAAGTACTTCACGCCGGAGTTCCGCGCCGACATCAACTACACGCTGGATTACAACCACCCCAAGGACGACACGCTCGGTGGCTCGACAGAGACCTTCCGCTCCGATGAGGTTCAGGTTGAGCAATTAAGCTTCGGNNCGCAACGACTCCAGCCCGAATCGCGGCCAGTGGGATCTAACCGACGCGTATAAATACGTCTCCGAAGCGTGGGGCGGTTATCACTGGGATGTGAACCACGGCCTCAACCTGGACGGCGGAATCTTCGTCTCCTACATCGGCCTCTTCAGCTACTACAACGCCGACAACTGGACCTATCAGCCCTCGTTTGTCTCCTCCAATACGCCCTGGTTCTTCAATGGCCTTCGCGTGCAGTGGTTCCCGACGAAGAACCTGAAGATCGAGCCATGGTTCATCAACGGCTGGCAGTCGTATGCGAGGTATAACAGCAAGCCAGGATTGGGCGGACAGATTCTCTGGCGCCCCAAGCCCTATCTGGACTTCGTGGCTAACAACTACGGCCTGGGCGAAGACGCCGCCGGCTTCCCCGGACGCTCGCGCATCCACACCGACGACAGCGTGCAGATCAAACTCTATGACAATCCGAAGAAGACGCTGGACAAGATAGCCTTCACCTTCACCGGCGACCTGGGTTGCGAAATGGGCGGCGGACCAGTCTCATTCGCAACTCCGGACGGTGCATTGAATCAAAAGGGCCTCTCTCCGCTGACAGGTACCACCGACACCTACAACGGCGGCGTGAACTGCCACAACTCCAAGAACGGTATGCCCAAGCAGGCCTTCATGGGCTGGATGGCCTACAACCGCTTCTGGTTCAAGAAGGACCGGTATGCAATAACCCTGGGCGGCGGTATCATGAACAACCCGGGCCGTTACCTGACTCTTCTGCCGCCCATCAATGGAGCTACGGCGACTAGCGGTTCTCCCTATTTTACCGAGAACGCAGGAGATCGGGCCGTGATGCACGACATGACCTTCACCTACGATTATATGCCTAGCCAGTACATCACCTTCCGCGCGGAGACCGGCTATCGTTACTCCGATGTGCCTTACTGGACAGGTCACGGCGGCATCACTCCTCCGGGCGGCAACAACGGCTCTCCGGCACAATATGCCTGTGCCAGTGGCGCTGCCTCCGGCCAAACCTATGGCACTGCTGGGTTGTTGGCCGCCGAATCCTTCTGCGGTGCAACCCCAGCCGTCGTAGGTACACCCGCAGGTCTTAATTCGATTTGGTGGCCTGACATGCGCACCAACCAAACCGTCAGCACGCTGGCCATCATGGTCAGGTTCTAGCTGTCCGGTTCAACCAGGTCTGGTCTTCGAATGTGAGGCCAGACCTGCTAACTGGATAAATCGCAATCACTACGATTTCTTGAGGAATTGATTATGCGAATCCGACAAGAATCGATGCACACTTGAAATATCACTATTGAATCTTGCAAGTAACAGCACCGGGATTGTTTCCGAATGAAAGTGGAATTGAAAGGCAATCACTGATGGAGTTGGCCCTCAATCTCGGCTGGACGGCGTTGGCCATAGCGATGTGCTGGCTGTGGGTGCGCCATGCGCGGCGCGAGGGCCGGGGACGCTGGACTCAATTCGTTTCTCTGGGGTTAGTCCTCTTCATCATGTTCGTTGTTATTGGAATTTATGACGATATGGCAACGGCGCAGAATCCTGCTGAGACACGCTGTTTCCAGCGCGAGGATGATTTAGGCGCGCATGAGCATGCACAACTTCATCCGGTTGTGGCATCGATTCCCACGCTTGCCGCGGAGCTTCCTTTCAACACGTTTCGCGTTGCTGTGCCGGGCAGCCTCCTTGTCCCAACTGTGAAGGTTCCCGCGCTCTTCTCCATTCAGAATCGCCCCCCTCCCGCGGCCTGATCCACTCCTCTCATTCGATCAAGCTCCAGGCAGGTTTACTTCCTGCAGCTACTGCGCATAGCAATGCGCAGAGGCCACTTCAGAAAGAGATTTGTTCCACAATCCGGCCATGTTAACAACAGCTACCGCTATTTGAAGGTATCCGGGTGTCTAGATGGCCTAAAGGCACAAGGGGGCTGGAATCGTTATGAAAAGCAAAGCTATGGGATTTGCATTGCTGCCGATAGTGCTGATCGCAACTCTCGTTATCAACGGCTGCAAGAGCGAAAAGGTCAATGCGGACGCAGAGGCGCCACCGCCGGCCAAGGTGGTCTCCGGGGTAGACGTCTCCAATTTTGCGGTCGACCATCCGGAGTTGTATCCGATCGTAACAGCGACCGAATACCAGGCCCCGTCGCAATTGTTTGTGACCGGCACTGTATTTCCGGATATCGCGCGAACGGTTCCGGTGATTTCGCTTGCCTCCGGGCGCATTGTGGACATCCGCGCTCGCCTCGGCGACACGGTAAAGAAGGGCCAGATCTTACTGCGTGTTCGCAGCGACGACATTTCGGGAGGCTTCGACGCCTACCACAAGGCCATCTCCGATGAGCTCCTTGCGCGCAAGCAACTGGATCGAGCAAAAGTGCTGTACGAGCACGGGGCCATAGCGCTGGGAGACCTGGAGGTCTCGCAAGACACCGAGGACGACGCCAAGACCACCCTCGATACCGCTACGGAGCATCTTCACCTGCTCGGCAGCGATCCCGATAATCCGAAGGGGATTGTCGATATCTTCGCCCCGGTTTCCGGCGTGATCACCGATCAGGAAGTTACGAACGGGGCGGCGGTTCAGGCCTACTCTACGCCGAACCCATTCACAATTTCGGACCTGACCACCGTGTGGATCGTCTGTGACGTTTTCGAAAGCGACATGGCCAACGTGCGCGTCGGAGAACCCACCGAGATCAAGCTGAACGCCTATCCGGACAAAGTCCTCAAGGGCACGATCAGCAACATTGGCTCGATTCTCGATCCGAATATCCG
>PLPA01000230.1 GCA_003159355.1 Acidobacteriaceae bacterium
GACCAGCATGACCAGGTCCTCCGATTGCGGATCGGGAGCTGCATTGGCCGCGGGAAGTCCGCGCTGTTGTCCCTGGTAACGTAACTCCCCCTCCGCCCCACCGCAGGTGGCCTCGACCGGCATCAGGTCGAGCCACCAGCGCATGACGCGGTCCGACTTGGAGAAGAAGCGATGGCCGCCAATATCCATGCGGTTGCCCTTGTAGCGAACCGTCCGCGAGATACCGCCGATCTCCTGGCTCGCCTCAAGCAAAATGGGCTTGACGCCCGAATGCCTCTGTAACTCGAGCGCCGCGGTAAGTCCCGCCGGACCTGCTCCGATGATGATCGCTGTGCCTTGTTTCATGCGGACCTCGGGCGGAATCGTAATCTGCCCTTAAATAAGAAGTCACAGCGGCGGTAGCCATGGAGACTCCTCAAGGACCATAATAGCCCATTCATTACTCTCGGTAAGGAAGATGTCAGTTGCCAGTAGCGCTGGCCGGGGCCATTTGCAGCGGTTCGGTGAGGGTGAAGATCAAGACGGTGTCCTGCTCAAGCGTAGCCTGTGGATGGCTGATGAGCAAGTGAGCCGTCACCACGCCGGCTCCGATCAGGCCGCCGGTCATGGCGCCCACCGGGCCGCCGACAATTGCGCCGGTCGTTGCGCCGGCCCCTACGGCTCCGCCGTACTCGATGCTGTCGCGCTTGAGGCGCGAGCCGGGCAGGATTTTGCCTTCGCTTCCGACTTTGGATTTGGCGCCTGGGGTTGCGGTGATCTCGGCGTGCAGTTGGTAGCGCGTGCCATCGGCCAGAATCACCGTCTCCGGCCGCAGAAGCATGGAGCCATGACCGCCGGGATGGCCGCTGGAGACCTCGGCAAGCCGCCCGTCAATCTCCGCTCCCTCGGGAATCAGCACCTGGCCGCCCTGCAAGACATCCGAGGCCACGCGGCTGCGGAAGGCTTCACCCTTCTCGCTGGCGGTTGTGGAGAGCTGATCGAGCAGCACAACGCGAATGGTGGCGCCTTCCGGGAGTTCGCCGGGACGCAGCGGATGCGGGTGCACAATGTCGCCATCCGGATCGGCGTCGTAGTCGCGCTGCGTCAGAGCCGGCTGCGACGGAGCGGGAGCGCCCTGCGCAACCGCAACAACGCCATTCTCCGGGGCGGGTGCGTTCACGGCGGGATCAGCGGAAGCAGGGTGGGTCTGCGTCTGCGCCAGTTCCTGGGCAGATGTTACGGCAGGCGTAGCTACAGGCTGGGCTGGCCGTCCGGCCGGTGGCTTGGCATGGTGTGTTCTGGCGGTCACGATGGTGTTGTCCGGGGGAGGTGTCGAGGTTCCCTCGTAGGGGCTGGATTGACTTGCCTCCTGCGCTCCCAGAGTGGCTGCAGCCATCAGCAGCAAAGCGCACACATGAATTGACCGGTTCATTCAAGTCTCCTTATATACGAGGCGAGGGCAAAAAAGTCTCTGTGAGTTCAACCCCCGCCTGGCGTAGAGAGTGTGATTACAATCCCGTCCGCTTGACAGCTTCGTGCGAACTTACCCAATTCAAGGCTAGCTTGGATCAGGCGCCGATGGCCTGCTGAGCAGCCGGGACGTGCCTTGAGCGGCACGAATCAACAAAGACAACCCGCTCTGGCTCCGTTCCCATGCCGGCAGCGATTTGCCCGAGTGAACGGCATTTCATCGTTCTCCTTAGCCCCATTTGCTAGAATCCTTGCGGGACATCAATTCCTTTGGGCATTTGGACGGAGAGGAATCACGAAGGTGCATGAGCTTCTGAGCACGATTCAAAGCGCCGCCGGAGAAGCTCTTGCCGTGGATCGCCGTCCGCAACTGAATGACCGGCTGCAACACCGCATTGCGAGGACCGATATGACTGAGATTGTTGCCATTCGCGCCCGCGAGGTTCTGGACTCGCGCGGCAATCCTACTGTGGAAGCGGACGTCATCCTGGAAAGCGGCGCGCTGGGCCGCGCCATCGTGCCCTCGGGCGCTTCCACCGGCGAGCATGAGGCCGTGGAACTGCGCGACGGCGACAAGAGCCACTATCTGGGCAAAGGCGTGCTGCAGGCCGTGGAAAACGTGGAATCCGTCATTGCGCCTGAGCTGGAGGGCATGGACGCCTCCAACCAGCGGCTGCTGGACCAGACGATGATCGCGCTGGACGGCACGCCGAACAAGTCCAAGCTGGGCGCCAATGCGATTCTGGCCGTCTCCATGGCCGCGGCGCGCGCCGTGGCGCAGACGCTGGAGATTCCGCTCTACCGCTATCTGGGCGGCGTGAACGCCTCTGTTCTGCCCACGCCGATGCTGAATGTGCTGAACGGCGGAGCGCACGCCGACAGCAACGTGGACTTCCAGGAGTTCATGATCATGCCGGTGGGCGCGGAGCGCTTCAGCGAGGCGCTGCGCTGGGCCGCCGAGACCTTCCACACCCTCAGGGGCGTGCTCAAGAAGAAGGGCTACAACACCGCCGTGGGCGATGAGGGCGGCTTTGCTCCCTCGCTGAAGTCCAACAGCGAGGCGATTGAGTTGATCCTTGAAGCCATCGAGGCGGCCGGCTACAAGCCCGGCGAGCAGATCGCCATCGCGCTCGATCCGGCCTCCAGCGAGTTCTACGACAAGGAAAAGAATCGCTACATCTTCAAGAAGAGCGACAAGCGCGAGCTGACCAGCGAGGAGATGGTGGCCTTCTACGACAACTGGACCCGCCAGTATCCCATCGTCTCACTGGAAGACGGACTGGCCGAGGACGACTGGGCGGGCTGGAAGGTTCTCACCGACAAGCTGGGCAGCCGCATTCAGTTAGTCGGCGATGATATCTTCGTCACCAACGTCAAGCGGTTGCAGCGCGGTATCGAGGAAGGCGTAGCCAACTCGATTCTCATCAAGCTCAACCAGATCGGCACCATTACCGAGACGCTGGAGGCCATCGATCTGGGCCGCCGCTACGGCTACACCTCGGTGATCTCGCACCGCTCGGGCGAAACCGAGGACACCTTCATTGCGGATCTCGCCGTCGCGACTGGCGTGGGCCAGATCAAGACCGGCTCGGTAAGCCGCACCGACCGCATCGCCAAGTACAACCAGTTGCTGCGCATCGAAGAAGAACTCGGCGGCGGAGCGGTCTTCCTTGGACTGGAAAGCCTCAACTACAACGACTAACCACCTGCGGTGGGGCAGACGCTCGCTGTTCGCTCGCATAAGCTGTGTCGCATCCCAGGTCCCAAAGGCGGGATCTGGAGCGCCCGCCAACCGACTGATCTTTGCCCCTGATCTTACTCGCGTCCCTTTTTGTGGACCTCGATGGTGAGGCGCTTGATCTTCTGGTTGAGGGTGGAGAGCGGGATGTGGAATTGCTCGGCCGCTTCGGTCTGGTTGCCGTTGCAGCGCTCCAGCTTTTCAATGATAATGCGGCGCTCGATGTCTTCGAGGATGTCGAAGAGCGAGGCGTTGGGGTTGTGCTGGAGCATGGCGTCCTGGAAGCTGCGTCCGGTGATGTGGCCGGGGAGCAGGTCGGAGCTGATGACCGGCCCCGAGGAGAGCACGACGCCGCGTTCGATGCAGTTCTCCAGTTCGCGGACGTTGCCGGGCCATTCATAATCGACCAGGGCGCGCATCGCGTCGGAGGAGAGCTTGCGCGGGGCGAGGCCGTTCTCGTTGGCGTAGAAGTCGAGGAAGTGCTGCGCCAGCAAGGGAATGTCTTCGCGGCGGGCGCGCAGCGGGGGCAGGTCCACGGTGATGACGTTGAGGCGGTAGAAGAGATCCTCGCGGAATTGGCCGTCGCGAACGGCCTGGCGAAGATCGATGTTGGTGGCGGCGATGATGCGCACGTCCACCTGAATCTCCGAGATTCCGCCCAGGTGCATGAAGCGGCGGTCCTGCAGGACGCGCAGGATTTTGGCCTGGGTGTCCATGCCCATGGTGACGATCTCGTCCAGGAAGAGCGTACCTCCGTTGGCGACTTCAAAGAGGCCTTTCTTAGAGGCTACGGCCGAGGTGAATGCGCCCTTGACATGGCCGAAGAGCGTGGATTCGAGCAGCTCAGAGGGCATGGCGCCGGTGTTGATGGGGACAAAGGGCTTGTCTTTGCGCGGCGAGTTGGCGTGGATCGCTTTGGCGATGAGTTCCTTGCCGGTGCCGCTCTCGCCCTGAATCAGAATCGTGGATCGGCTGGGCGCGACCTGGGCGACCAGGTCGAAGACCTTGAGCATGATCTCGCTCTTGCCGACGATGTTGGAGAAGTTGTAGCGCTGCTTAAGAGTGCGCTTGAGCTGGAGGTTCTCCTCTTCGGCGCGATGGCGGGCGACGGCGGAGCGAATGTCGGCCAGCAGCTTTTCGTTGTCCCAGGGCTTCTGAACGAAGTTTTCCGCGCCGGCGCGGACCGCGTCCACGACATTGTCCACGGTGCCGTAAGCGGTAATCATGATGACCGGCAGTTCGGGATGGCGCTCTTTGATCTGCGGGAGCAGTTCGAGGCCGCTCTGGCCGGGCAGAGCCAGATCCAGCAGCAGCAGGTCGAAGCTGTCCTGATCGAGAATCTTCATCCCCTCTTCGCCGTCGGCGGCCAAGGTGACGGCATAGCCCTCCAGGGTGAGCAGCACTTCGAGCGACTCGCGAATGGCGGCTTCGTCGTCGATGACCAGAATGCTGGCCAGGCCACTGGCGAGAGCGGAGTCGCCGGAGACGCTGGTTGCGGACGGATTCAAGGGCAGTTCGACCTCAGGCATGAACGGAATTCCTCAGCAAGGGAAACTCGAGTTGAAAGGTTGTGCCGGCGCCGATGGCGCTTTCGACATGAATTTTGCCGGCGTGCTCCTGGATAATTCCGTAGGAGACGGAAAGGCCCAGGCCGGTTCCGCGGCGGTCGCCGGGTTTGGCGGTGGTCTTGGTGGTAAAAAACGGATCGTAGATGCGCTTGAGGTTCTCCGGTTCGATGCCACTGCCGGAGTCGCAGACCAGCGCGGCGACATAGTGGTCGTGACCGTCGGGCATCGCGACTTGAGTGGCCACGCGCAGGTGGCCGCCGCCGGGCATGGCTTCCTTGGCGTTCAAGAGCAGATTCAGAAAAACCTGCTGCAGCTTGCCGGGGTTGCCAAGGATAGGGGGAAGTTGCTCGGTGAGCTGGAGATCGACGATGATCTGCGCGGTCTTGAACTGGTGGTCGAGCAGGGAGAGCGTGTCGCGGATGACCAGGTTCAGGTCCGTATCGCGGAACTCGGTGGTCGAGGTGCGAGAAAAATTCAGCAGGCCATTGGCGATCTCTGCGGCGCGGAAGCTCTGCTGGGTGATCTTATCGAGGACCGGGCCGAGGCGGGCGTCGCCCTTGAGCTGCTTGGAGAGCATCTGCGCGTACGAGGAAATGACGGCCAGCGGGGTGTTGATCTCATGAGCCACGCCGGCGGCCAGCAGGCCAATAGAGCTGAGCTTGTCGGCCTGCGCCAGTTGGGTTTCCAGAGAGACGCGCTCGGTGATGTCATCGACCAGGATAATGCGACCGACGGAGACGAAATCGCGCGAGAGCAGGGGAGCGATGGCGATATTGGTTGTGCGCTGCTCGCCGGCCCTGGTGGTAAGGCGGAACTTGTAGAGGTGATGGACGCCGGATTCGTTGCGGAAGCTGTCCACAGCCTCGACAAACTCCAAAGGGAAGACGGCGGGAAGCGCCTGACCGATGGCCTCGGCGCGGCTGAGGGCGTACATGGCCTCCATCTGCGCGTTCCAGCTCTCGATGCAGTCGTTGAGATCGACGGCCAGAATGCCGACGTTGATGGATTCGACGATGTTTTCGTTGAATTCTTTGAGGCGCTCGAATTCGCCGATCTTGGTTTCCAGGCGGGCATAAAGGCTGGCGTTCTGGATAGCGATGCCAATATAGCTGGCCAGGGATTCGAGAAGCTCGACATCTTCGCTGGAGAGGAAGTCGCCGCCAATGGTGCGTCCCAGGCCGATGACGGCGATGGTACGCGTGGTGTCGGGTCGATTTGGACTGGCTTCACCGGCTTGAATCTGGCCTTGGGCGACGCGACAGGGCAGATAGTAATTCAGGTCGAGCAGGGCGGCAGTACGCTGCTGATCCCTGGGTAGATGCAAGGCGGCTTGAGCGTTTTCGAGGAAGATATGGCTGTGATCCTGGGCGTGGTCGAAGTCCAGGAAGCCCAAATCCAGCGCGCCCCAGCCAGTCCGGTTCTGCGCGGCCAGGGCTTCGGCGGTCAGCCCATGGGAGGCGGCCAGCCGAAGAGGGCTGGAATTTTCCGCGTCCTGGGCCAGGAAGACTGCTACGCGGGCCACCAGCAGGGTGTGCGGCAACTGCTCGACGATCGATTCCAGCAGAGCCTGGAGATCGGTCTCCGAACTGAGTCCGCTGCCGAACTCGATCAGCGCCTTGCGATAGTCGTAGCGTTGGCGGTCGAAGACGCGGTCAACCCAGCTTTGAATCCGGCGTTTGAGCGGGTCGAAGAGGGCGGCCGTTGCCAGGATGGCGATCACCAGGCCCGCCTCCCGCACATTTTCAGGCAGACGGGTGTGGACTACCAGGGTGATCAGTGCGATGATGCCGAAATAGCCGCCCAGGATCAGGCTCGTGGCCAGCGTGTAGGCCACGCCGCGCTTGAAAATCAGGTCAGTGTCCATCAGCCGGTAGCGAATGATCGCCCAACTGAAGGTGAGCGGCAGAACCACCATCGACAAGCCGGCCAGATCTTCAAAGAAGCTGGGAATGCGCAGATCGGAAAGGAAGAAGATCGCGTAAAGGGTGAATGGCCCCACCGCCAGCCATGCGCCGCGATAGAGCCACTTCAATTGCTGTCGCTGCAAAGGGGTGTTGGCGAGCGAATAACTGCGCACGAAGAGGCAGGCGGCCAGAACATAGAAGATGGCGTCGTAGGCGGTGGCGACCTGGTCAAGGCGGTGCTTGAGCAGACCCGTGGCCTGCCAAAAATTGAAAGCATAGAGCCACAGACCCAGCAGCACGGCGCCGGGCGCGTAGACCAGCGGAAGCAGAATGCGGCGGCTGAATTTCTTCAGGCGCTCCTCGGGAAAGCTGAGGGCAAAGTGCAGAAAAAGAGCCGGCTGCAGCGATTCCGCCAGAATATTAAACCAGAAGACCGCCTGGTCCAGCTTGTCCCAATGGCCCGTGGCGTCCAAAGCACCGGTGTACTTGAGCGCATAGAGGGCGAAGGAGACCAGGCAGAAGAGGTAAAAATGGGTGGCGCGCGGCGCTGTCCAGCGGCGGAATAGGACGTAGATGCCGATGGCCAGATAGATCAGCCCGATGAGGCGCATCCCGAGCGCGAGGCTCCTGTCGGCCTGTTCGGGAATCACCTCGACCGGAGTGTCCAGGGGAATGCCGCCGCGGGTAATCCGGTACTTGATGTTGCCGTAGCTTCCGGTGCGATAGAAGGCGCGCTCCAGATCATCCACACGTGCGACGGGGGTGTATTTAACCTCGACCGCCGGCAGGGCAAGCGGCTCTTCACTGGGTTGCTGGACGGCTTCGTCCGGCAGTTCCTTGACCGCTGTGAGAGGAACCTGCGGCTTGATGCTGCTATGCAGCCCAGCGACAGGCAGAACACTCACGCCGGTCAGCAGATCATTGGCTTTGATGCCGGCGCGTTCGCCGGGAGTGTCGGGCAAGACCTTGTCGGCCACCAAGCCACTGCCGTTGGCTGCCTCGCGCCACCAAACGCCGTCGTCGGGCAGTTGGGAATGCCGCTCCTGCCAGAAATTCAAGCTCGCAAGCGCTAGGAGGCCAAGCGTGACCAAGGCCAGCAGCGTCAACTGCAAACGGTTGATGAGACTTGTCTCCATGCGGGGGAACACCTTACATTCTTCTGCTCTCTCCACACTTTAGCACGTCGGTTGCCATGGGTGAAGAATCTGCCGAAGACCCGGAACAAAAGGCAATCGATTGATAATAAGCAAGATATGGACGTTTTTCCCCGGGAAAGCTCAACCGGATTCAGCGGCGGAGCTCAGAAATATACAATAAACAGCAGACAGCCTACGGCGAAAGGGATTAGACTACTGAAATCTGTAGCAATAAAATATCCCGTTCTTCTGAGGCAATTGACCCTCCTTGCCGCCCTCCGGCGGAAGGTCATGCGACGCTCCCGCCTCGATCGGCGGCAAAATGCGGAGAATGCGAACGTTTTGCCTACTGGGAAACTCTTTACATTGTAGAAGTGCCAAAAGCAATTTTCGTGCTGTATTATAATGTGAAATCCAGGTTTTGAATTCACTCTTGGGAGGAGAATTTTCGATGCGCCGTATTTTCTTGTGCGGCTTGACCGTGTTTACGTTTTGCGCGCTGCTTTCAACGGCGGCGTTGGCCAGCCATAATCCTGCTGATTATCCGTTGCGGGTAAACATCTTTCAACACAGTTCCTATTCGCACTATGCTGGCCCTTCCGGTATACGTTCTCTAAATGAAGTGGACGGGGAGGGCCGGGCAAATCTCTTTGAGAATGGCGAACCACGGGGCTTCGACTTCCGGTTCCAGTGCGGAAGCCGGATGATGAACTCGGCGGGGGATGAGACTTTTCGGGCACGGTGGAAGAAGCAGGGCACGGAATTGGAAATGCTGCTGCCGGCGGGGGCCGGAACCTGCACTCTGAAGGTGGAGATGAAGGATGGCATTGCCTTTCGCAGGCGCAAAGATGGCATGCTGATCGAAGTGCCAGCCGCAAAGTTCAAAGAATGGATGGTCAAGTACCAGTACGATCCAGAGCACGGAAAGGAAGTGCCGGTCGCACCAGATCCCGAACAGCCGGGAGCTGGAACGAGCGCACCCAGGTAAACCGCGCCGTAATTAGACGGCAAGCAGGGAGGCGCCCGCCGCCTCGCTTGCTATTTATATAGATGAAAAAGGCCGCCGAGGCTGTAAACTTGCAGCCGGTGCGGGCGTCTACCTGAGTGATGGCAGCCGGCACAGCATTGGAAGCGATGACCATGACCATGGCTACGGCACAGGAGATTGCCGCCGAGGAGTTTTCGGCTGTCGTCACAAGACACCGCCCGCAGATCTTCCGGTTTCTGCTTGCGTCGACGCGCGACGTTGACCTGGCGGAGACGCTGACGCAGGATTGTTTCCTGAAGGCGCACCGGCACTGGGGGAGCTTTCGCGGCGAGTCGAGCGCGATGACGTGGCTGATACGCATCGCCATCAACCTGCAGAAGGACCACTGGCGGAACCGGCGGATGCAGTTCTGGCGGAAGACGCAGACGAACGCGGTGGAACTGGACGAGGCCAGCGATTGGCTGCCCAGCGGAGAACGGTCCGTGGAACAGCAGTTGCTGGCGCGGGAGCGGGTTGCGCAGGTGGGCAAGGCGGTCGAGGGGCTGAGCGAGCGGCAGAGGACGGTGTTCCTGCTGCGCTACGTGGAAGAGCAGGAGTTGAGCGAGATTGCGCGGGCTACCGGACTGAATGAGGGCACGGTGAAGGCGCACCTTTCGCGGGCATTGGCAAGAGTGCGCGCGGAACTGGGAGGAAAACGATGAGCTTCAAGGATAAGACTGAGGCGGTGAGCGCGGCGGGTGAAGAGCTGACTCCGGAGCTGGATTTGGCGCTGCGGGAGTTCCGCCTGAGCGTTCATGCCTGGAGCGCGGCTGCCTATAGCCGGCCGCGGACGGCGGTCGCGGCAGTTCGGCGGAAGCAGGTTTGGCGGCTGGCGGCCGGATGGGCGCTGAGCGGTGTTTTGGTTGCCGGCGGCGTCTCGACAGGAGTCTGGGAGCATCATCGGCAGGAGATGAGGATGGCTGCGGCCCGCGTAGCCGAGCACGAGCGGCCGGCCGCCAATGAGCGGAATCAGCAGGCACGGCAAGAGGATGAGGATTTACTGGCCAAAGTCGACAGCGATGTATCGCGAGGAGTTCCGAGCGCCATGGAGCCGCTGGCTCAAATGATGGCCGGGGACGTGACCCAGTAAGAGAGAAATCGGGAAACAGAAGTACAACCACGGCTAGATCGAGGAAAAGGAGAAGACGATGAAGGCATTTAGGGCGATGGGATTGGCGATGGCGGGAGTTTTGCTGGCAGGGACGGCGCTGGCGCAGGGGCCGGGCGGCGGTATGGGGCCTGGGTCGGGAATGGGACCAGGAGCAGGATTCGGTGAGCATCGGCCTCCCATGGAGAGGGCTTTTGGAGCCCCGGGCGCTCATGGACGCTGGTGGAACAACCCCAAGGTGGTGGAGCGATTGAAGCTGACCGATGAACAGCGGAAGGCGTTTGACGGCATTCTACTGGATCACCGTGCGAAGCTGATCGACCTGCGCGCCAGCCTGGAGAAGGCCGAACTGACGCTGGAGCCGCTGATGAGCGATGATTCGCCGAATGAGGCGAAGATTCTGGCGCAGATCGACAAGGTTGCGCAGGCGCGGGCCGAGCTTGAAAAGGCGAATGCCGGCTTTCTGCTGGCGAT
>PLPA01000134.1 GCA_003159355.1 Acidobacteriaceae bacterium
AGAAGGCCAAGATCGAGCTGTCCTCGACCATCGAGACCGAGATCAACTTGCCCTTCGTCACCGCCGACGCCTCCGGGCCGAAGCATTTGGTGCGCAAGCTTGCGCGGGCCAAGCTGGAGCAGTTGGTCGGGGATCTGCTGGAACGCTCGCTGGAACCGTGCAAGAAGGCTATCGCCGACGCCGGCATCAGCGTGGACAAGATCGACGAAGTGGTGCTGGTGGGCGGCCAGACGCGCATGCCCAAGGTACAGGCAATAGTGAAGGAGCTCTTCGGGCGCGAGCCGCATCGCGGCGTGAACCCGGACGAAGTGGTGGCGATTGGCGCGGCGGTGCAGGCCGGCGTGCTGGGCGGCGAGGTCAAGGACCTTCTGCTGTTGGACGTGACGCCGCTGACGCTGGCCATCGAGACGCTGGGCGGCGTGGCCACGCCGATGATCCAGCGCAACACCACCATCCCCACCAAGAAGACCGAGACGTTTTCCACGGCGGCGGATTCGCAGACGGAAGTCGAAGTCCACGTGCTGCAGGGCGAGCGCCCGCTGGCGGCGCAGAACCGCACTCTGGGCAAATTCAAGCTGGGCGGCATCATGCCGGCTCCGCGCGGCATTCCGCAGATTGAGGTGACGTTTGATATTGACGCCAACGGCATCCTCAATGTGACGGCCAAGGACAACGCCACCGGCAAGGATACGCGCATCACCATCACTTCCAGCTCGGGTTTGAGCAAGGAAGAGGTGGAGCGCATGGCCAAGGAAGCCGAGGCGCATTCCTCCGAAGACAAGGAGAAGCGCGAGGAGATCGACTCGCGTAACTCGCTCGATAGCATGGTCTATAACATCGACAAGATGCTGAAGGACTCCGGCGATAAGATCTCCGGCGCCGAGGCCGCTCCGGTAAAGGCCGAAGTCGAAACGGTTCTGGCCGAGTCGAAGAAGCTGCTGGAAGGCACGCCAACCTCGAAGGAGCTGAAGGCCCAGCACGAGAAGCTGACCCACGCCAGCCACAAGCTCGCCGAGATTGTCTACAAGGCGACTGCGGCGCAAACCGAGGCAGCCGGAGCGGCTCCGGGAGCAACCGAACCCGCTGCCGAAGCCAAGAAAGACGAAGGCGTAATCGACGCCGAGTATGTGGACGTCGAAGACAAAAAGTAAGACTGGCCGTCCAGGCAAACCCGCCTTCGGCGGAAAAGCAACAACTCGGGGTGGGCGATGAATTATCGCCCACCCCGAACTTTTAATCACCTATACACTATCATCCTGAGCGACCGGAGCGTAGCGAAGGACCTGCGGTTGTCTTTCGTGGCAGTCAGGTGGTCTATCCTTTTCGATCCCCATCGGTCTTGACCCGTCCGGCAGAATCAGAGTAAAATAAGCCATGCAAAATACCGTTGAAATAACACTTATTAGCAATACCCCAGCCGGCAACAAGCCCAAAAGATTTTCGGCGCAGACTATAGAAATAACACATCAGCCAGATATCGTTCTTCGCGGTGTTGATGGCAGGCAAAGCTCAGGTCGTCTTCCATCGACAATACGTTGGTTTGGTGGAACCACAAGGGATCTCCAAGGTTTTACAGATGTAAGGATTGTCGATGGTCGTGGTGGTGTGCTGATTGATGGCCAATTAAACACCCATTTTAGAGTGACACGAGAGGTAGACGGATGGGTGATATTTGACGTCTTGAAACCCGAATGAAAGGCCGGACTCCGCCGCACAGAAGATTTCAGGGAAGCGGAGATCGATGAACGCCTTGCTCGACTGCGCCGCAAAGGTCAGTGGGGAGCCAGTAGCCACGATGGTGGCGGCTTCGCGGGGGTATCGGTATAGAATGACGGCGGCGGGGGCATAACCTTGAAGTCCACATTTATTTTGGTGATGTGTCCATTGTCAGAGTATGTCATCCCCGCACCGCACCAAATGGTCATGAGGTGGCTTGCCCAGGTAGCTTTAGCTTCGGCTGCCAACCTTGGTCCATCTTTGTATGAGTGCTGTTGAAAGTCAGGCTGTGACGAGTAAATTTCGCAGTGGGGACCCTGAATGGCCGGCTGGGGGACCGAGATTACTTTTCCATCCGGCAAAAGGATATTTGTGGCGATCACATCGGTAGACCCAACTTGCTGGAGCGCAAGCGGGCCTTCAAATGCGAGGACAGGTATCTTGGAGCCGTTGAGAAACTGTATCACGGTATGCGTTTTGTAATCGTCCAATTCGATGATCAGAACCGAATTACAAGAAAGCAGTTGCGATTTCCAGATGGTGCCACCATCGCCCAATGTCCAATTTGGATTTTCGGCCATCAAGCGTTGGGCTAACGCGAATTTCTCCCCTGGGAGCATTGAGGCCGGTATCACCTGTTTGCCGTCATTTTCAATGACATTGGCCTTGCAGGAGCCTTGGAAAGTCACTTTCTGGGTGATTTTCGGAAGCTGCGCTTTGGGGGTGGGGGTTGTTGTCGGAGGCTGCGCCTTTTGTCCGGCGGCCCACACCGGTATAGTGCAGGCCGCGGCCGCCAGCAAGAGCGCGCTCAGAACTACCACTCGGTGGACCATCGTCCCCCTCCAGCCCAGTTGCCCGATCAGTTCTCTTGCCAAATCTAGTCTCGGCTGGTGGCCCCGATCTCTTACAGGTGCCCCATCCTCTCGCGATCTTTGCCGAAGAATGGGAACCACGAACCTGAATCAGTCGTATTGTATCAGGGCACGACTTCAGTCGTACCGAAAAAGCCTTATAAAACAACGGGCTTCAGCTCTGGAGGGGCGGAACGAAGCCCATTGCATTCAAATCCTGCCGCGCCTATACTAGATCCATTGCGGCAGGCGGCGGAAAGCGCATGGACTATTCGCAAATCATCACCATCGAACCCGGCAAGCGCAGCGGCAAGGCCTGTATTCGCGGCCTGCGCATCACCGTCTACGATGTGCTGGATTATTTGGCCGGCGGCATGAGTCCGGATGAGATTCTGGCTGACTTCCCCGACCTCACCGATATTGACATCCGCGCCTGTCTGGCCTTCGCCGCCGACGCCGAGCGCAGATTCGAGTTCGTCCCGCTGTGAGGCTCCTGTTCGACGAGAACTTGGCGCTGCGGCTGGCGAGTGCCTTCTCCGACGTTTACCCCGGCTCCCTTCACGTCACAGATTGCGGACTGCGTGGAGCTTCGGATATCGAAATCTGGCAGTATGCCAGGGATAACGGCCTCGTCATTGTCTCCAAAGATTCCGATTATTCTCAGAGAAGTTCCTTGCTCGGCGGTGCTCCTAAAGTCATCTGGCTGCGTATCGGCAATTGCACCACTACGTGCGCCGATTTTGTTCTGCGCAACACCGCCGAGCGCATTCAGGCATTTCTTGCCAGCGACGAAGAAAGCTGTCTGGTGCTCTCACATCCTCGCCGAGGTTGAATTCTGAGTGGCCGCACACACAAAAGCCGGAGGTCAGCATCATGAGCAGGTTGGCGAAGGCATCCTCCGCAGGCTTGAGCAGGCGCTTGCGTTTGCCAATGGCACCGCCGATGAGAGCCAATACAAGGGTACGGGCTGAAGCCCATACCCTTTATGGCAACCGCTTCCTGCCAGCCCGCGCTGCGCATTCCGCCCCTTTTGCCTTAAACTTGATAGATGGAAGAGTTCAGCAGAATCCAGCGCCTGCCGCCTTACGTCTTCAACATCACCGACGCCATGAAGAAGTCCGCCCGCCAGCGCGGCGAGGACATCATCGACTTCGGCATGGGCAACCCGGACGGATCCACGCCCAAGCACATCGTGGACAAGCTGGTGGAGGCGGCGCTGAAGCCCGCGACGCACCGCTACTCGGTCTCGCGCGGCATTCCGCGCCTGCGCCGGGCGATCTGCAACTGGTACAAGACGCGCTACAACGTCGATCTGGACCCGGAGAGCGAGGCCATCGTCACTATCGGCTCAAAGGAGGGGATCGCGCACCTGTGCCTGGCGATTCTCGACTCGCGCGACACGGTGCTGGTGCCCAATCCCAGCTACCCGATTCACATCTACGGCCCGGTGATCGCCGGGGCGCATGTGGTCAGCGTGCCGGTGCATGACCGCGAGCAGTTCCTGGCGCAGCTTGAGGATCTGATCCCGCGCATGGTGCCGCGGCCCAAGGCGCTGATCGTCAACTTCCCGTCGAACCCTACAACAGAGTGTGTTGACCTGCCGTTTCTGGCGCGGCTCGTCGAGCTGGCCAAAGAGTACGGCTTCTACCTCATCCAGGATCTGGCCTACGCCGACATCGCCTTCGACGGCTACAAGCCGCCCAGCGTGCTGGAGGTTCCCGGCGCGAAAGACGTGGCCGTCGAGTTCTTCACGATGTCGAAGAGCTACAACATGCCCGGCTGGCGCATCGGCTTCATGGTGGGCAACCAGAAGCTGGTGGGCGCGCTGGCAAGGCTGAAGAGCTACTTCGACTACGGGACTTTTACTCCTATACAGGTTGCGTCGATTGCCGCTCTGGAAGGCCCGCAGGAGTGCGTGCATGAGATTTGCGAGAAATACCGCAAGCGCCGCGACGTGCTGGTTGAAGGCATGAATGCGCTGGGCTGGCCGGTGGCTTCGCCGAAGGCGACGATGTTCGTCTGGGCGCAGATACCGGAGCAGTACCGGAAGCTGGGTTCGCTGGAGTTCGCGAAA
>PLPA01000224.1 GCA_003159355.1 Acidobacteriaceae bacterium
GCGCACGTGGAGATGATGGGCTTGATCGGCATGGGCAACAACCCCATGGTCGGCGCATCGGTCGCGGTCGCGGTCGCGGTCGAAGGCGCGATGAAGGCATAAGGCCCGCGGCGTGCCATCCTTTCCGGGTTTTTGAGCGAGGCAAGACAAAAGACCAGATCAAGGCGCATATCCTTGATCTGGTCTTTTACATCTGGTCTTTTGGATTGCCGGAAATTGGTGGCGGGAGGCAGGATCGAACTGCCGACCTACGGGTTATGAAAAAGCCAATATCTTATACAATCAACTACTTACGAGTCGCACAAGGCTGCGTAAATATACCGAAACACGTCTAAAACGGGCCAATCTCGGGTGGGAAGTCGCGGGTGGAGATTTCATGCCCTCGGGCCCGTTTGACCCAGGTCCGATTCTTTTGCGGCTAGCCTGACGCTTCAGAATGTTCTCCGTGAGTTCCTTCATCAAGTCTTCGATCTGCATTCGTACTCTCTCACGTAGGAGGTGGAATTGAAAACCTATCCTGGTATCCGATTGAATTGCTCTTACCTGGCCACGCACCCGAAATGGAAGGTGGTTAACATCGAACGTCAACTCCACCACCATTTCTTGAGAGAGGCGTTGCGGTCTCCGCAATTCCATAAGACAGCCTCCCGCACTGAGATCTACGATTACGGCAGGGCAGGGATCTTCACCCGGCCCGATTTGGACGGCCGCCGGACCTATACACCCAAGACGGGGGGAACGTCGTTGCTCTTTCAGGATTCTACGCGAACCTTTGGCTGGACGACCCTCGATGAGTTGCTCAAGCAGAGCCTCAAGTTGTCTTCGTAGACGGTCGCTGAGGAATCGGAATTGAAAGCCGATCGCAGTGTCCGATCGCTTTGCTTTTACCTGACCAGGTATTCGAAACAAGTGGTTGTTGATCGTGAACGTTAGTTCGACGGTCGTGTCTTGCGAGAGGCATCCTGGCTCCTTCAGCACAAGCAGGCATCCTCCCTCACTCAGATTCACGATTGTGGCAGGGCAGCGCGACGCACTTGGGACCATTCGAACACTGGCGTCGCCCTTGCATTCAACGCGAGGGTAAAGCCGTTTGTCGTCAATCATTTTCCGCTACCTCATCCGCCACAAGGTCACAAACTTATTCACCGTGTTTCCGAACGCCACTCCAGGTTCCTGCCTTTGCTGGATGTCACAGTGACCGGCAGAAGGCAGTTGCCGTACCCGTTCAAACGTCGGTTTCTTAAGGCTCGTGAACTCCTAATTTATGATCTGCATCGCAACTATCGGCATATGAGCGCAAACTTTTGAGGAGCTACAAGAAGGCGCTACTGTCAACTGAGAATCAGCGTACGCTATGCTGTAGTCCAAGTACCTGTTTCTTGGCCAGAGACGGGATTGTACCGCCGACGCTGGCCTTTTCAGGACGTTAATAACTTGTGTTTCCAATTACTGGCTTGACTTTGCGGGTCGCCCAGATATGGCGAAATACATGTAAAACGGGCCAATCACGGGTGAGTTGCGGGTGAGGGTTTTTGGGGTGGTCAGCTAATGGATTTCTAAAGTACTCATTTTAATGAAGAAATCTGGTGGCGGGAGGCAGGATCGAACTGCCGACCTACGGGTTATGAATCCGTCGCTCTAACCATCTGAGCTACCCCGCCGGATGAATCGCGAGCCGCGAGGGCCCGGCCAGAGGAAGCGGGCAAAGACAGGGCTCCGCGCACAACTCCCTACTCCGATGATACGGGCGGCTGGAGGAGAGGTCAAACCCCGGCGCGGTACACTCGACTGCATGAGCACGATTCGTATTGCCGGGGTGATTCCGGCCCGGCTCAGCTCCACGCGGCTCAGCCGCAAGGTGCTGCGCGTCATCAATGGCCGGCCGATGGTGGAGTGGGTCTGGCGCGCGGCCACATCCTGCGGGCTGATGGACCCGGTGGTGGTGGCCACCGACTCGGAGGAAGTGGCCGCCGTCTGCCAAGCGCGCGGCATTCCCGTGGCGATGACCTCGGCTGCCTGCCCCAGCGGCTCAGATCGAGTCCGACAGGTGGCCCGCCAGATCGAGGCTGAGATTTATGTGAACATCCAGGGCGACGAGCCGACGCTGACAGCGGATTTTTTCCCGCCGCTGCTGGCGCTCTTTGATCGGCCCGAGGTCGAGGTAGCCACACTGGCCGTTCGCTGCCCGCCGGAGGAGATCGCCGACCCCAACGCCGTCAAGGTGGTCACGGCGCTCGATGGCCGGGCGCTCTACTTTTCCCGCGCGACGATCCCCTTCGCCCGCGACCTGGGCCGCGATCCGGTCCGCGACGGCTCCGGCTTCACCGGCTACCGCAAGCACCTGGGGATTTATGCCTATCGCAAGGCCGCGCTGGAGCGCTTTGCCGCGCTTCCGCCCTCGCCGCTGGAGCTGGCCGAGCGGCTGGAGCAGTTGCGGCTGCTGGAAAACGGCATCGCGCTCTATGTGGCCGAGGCTCCCGGCGACACCATCGGCGTGGATACTGAGGCGGATTTGCTGCGGGCCGAAGCGGTGCTGCTAGGGCGCTCCGCGCGGTAGGTTAGCAAAAAATTGGTTCGTGGTTTCCCACCCTTTCCGCAGAAAAACTCGGAAAGGATGGGGCACGGGGCTGTGCAGCAGTACCGGCCACCGATAAATCCAAATCACGCGCAAGAATCGGGTAGCCTGCCGGGGCGCTGATCGGCGACCATGGTTCTCATGAGCGGCAAAACGCAATTCGCGGAATCCGGCGGACCTGTCGACAAGGTTCGCGCGCACATCGAGGCCTATCACGACCGCCCCATCCCGCTGGCCGAACTGGGCCGGCTCGTCCACATGAGTCCCTTCACCGTGCAGCGGCTCTTCAAGCAGGCGCTCGGCGTCAGCCCGCTGCAATATCAGCGGGCGCTGCGCGCCGCCAGCCTGCGCGGCGCGCTCAAGCAGGGAGAGTCCGTGACCAGCGCCATCTACAACGCCGGATTCGGTTCCTCCAGCCGCGGTTATGACGGCGCGCAATTGGGCATGACGCCCGCGCGCTTTGCCGCCGGCGGGCGCGGCGAGCAGATCGGCTGGTGCTCCGCGCGTTCTCCTTTTGGCTGGGTGATCGTGGGAGCAACCGAGCGCGGGCTTTGTTGGCTTTCGCTGGCGGGAACGAAGGCCGAGGCCGAGGCCAGTCTGCGCGAGGAGTTTCCCGCCGCTGAGCTGCGGCGCGATCCGGCGCTGGCGGAGATGGTGGATGCGGCGCTGCAATCTGTCTGTGGCCCGGCATACTCACCGAAAAAAACCGCCGCCCCTCAGGTAGCTGTCTCCAACGCAACGAAACCCAAGCGAGCGGATAGCGAGCAGTTGGCCCCACCGCCGGTGGATTTGCGCGGAACGGCCTTTCAACTGCGCGTATGGCAGGCGCTGCGCCAGATTCCGCGCGGCGAGACGCGCAGCTACAGCCAGTTGGCGCGGGAGATGGGCGCGCCCAACTCGACCCGCGCCGTGGCCCGTGCCTGCGCGATGAATCGCGTGGCACTGGTGGTGCCCTGCCATCGCGTTGTCGGCGCCAGTGGCGCGCTCACCGGCTATCGCTGGGGCGTGGAGCGCAAGCGGATGCTGCTGGAAGCCGAAATGTTTGATCTGTCCCGGTTGCAATCCCTTAGGGGTTAAAACCCCTTATTGTTAAGGTCTTTTTCGGCACGACTGAACAGGCTGCG
>PLPA01000089.1 GCA_003159355.1 Acidobacteriaceae bacterium
AAAGAGCTTCCCTAGTTGAAATAGGCCTTGTTCTTGGCGGCAAACTGCGCCTTATCCGCCGGAAGTTCGTCTTCCGCGAAGATCGCGCCCGATGAACAGATCGACGCGCAGTTGCCGCAGTCGATGCACTCATCCGGGTTGATGAACAACTGGGAGAGGCCGGCGGCGGCTGGATCGCCGGCTGAGGCGGGCGCGATGGCGGCGGTGGCGCACTCCGACGCGCAGATATAGTCCTTGATGCAGGCATCGGTAATTACATAAGCCATGATGAAACTCCTGGGTCGCTTGAGCGCTCAAGGCGCGCAGGCCCTACGATCAAGGCTATCCACTTTGAGCCGTTGACTCCGTGACTCGGATCACACCGCGGAGGGATCAAGCCGGAACGCAGCCAGCCCTGCAATCCCTTACCGCCAGTCGTCGTGGGCGTTCATCAGTCCTTCGTTCATCACGGCGTCGAAGCCGCTGTGCTTCTTGACGAAGATTTCGCTGAAGGCGCGGTCCTGACGGAGAAGGATGGCCTGCATACGGACCATCTCCAGCAGCGCCAGAAAGATGGCGATCAGCGCCCGCTCACTGCGCGTGTGGCTCAACAGGCGGCGCAGAGCCACCGGCTTGTCTTCCATGTTGAGGCGGCGGGCGAGGAACTGGATCATCTGGCCCACGGTCACCGAGTCTTCCTCGATGTTGAGGACGGGCCGCGTCCGTGCGCGCTCCAGAATGTCGCGGAAGACGCGCACCAAGTCCACCGTGTCGGCGGCGATCTCCGGCTCCGCGGCCTCCTCTTCCTTGAAATCGCGGATGCCGGGGTTGGACCAGCTGGCCGCTTCCAGCATCTGCTTCTGTTGCAGCATCTGCGCGGCGTTCTTGAAGCGCTCGTGCTCCAGCAGCCGCTCCACCAGCTCGAGGCGGGGATCTTCGGCCTCGTCTTCCGGTCCCGTGGGCGCACGCGGCAGCAGCATCTTGCTCTTGATGTGAATCAGCAGCGAGGCGGTGTAGATGAACTCGCCGGCCACGTCCACGTCGCCGGCCTTGAGCTGATTGACGTAGGCCAGGAACTGGGCGGTGATCCGGGCGATGGGAATGTCGTAGATGTCGATGTCCTGCTTGCGGATCAGGTCCAGCAGCAGGTCCAGCGGCCCGTCATACACCTGCCCTACAAAGACGGAAAACGGCGATTCCTCAGACTCCGCGTCGCGCTGCTTCTGCTTGGCGGCAGCCTTGGCCGCGGCTTTTTCGACAGCCTTCTCCTCGTCGGTCTGGGCAGGGATCGCCTCGGCGGCGGTGCTTTCGGATTGGGTCGTGGGATCGGTCAAGGCTCTTTCTCTTCCAGAGGCCGTTTTGGGACTATTCAAGAATGTACGCTATTGGGCGGCGTACTCCTCGCGGAGTGGCGCAAAAATGTCGAGAACCTCCGCCGCCTGCTCCGAACTGGCCTGGTGTTCCACGCCGCCGGCCACCAGAATGCTCTCTCCAGCCTGCAATTTGTGGGGAATGCCCGCAATGGTGAGCTGGATAGCGCCGGAGACCACATAAACAATCTGTTCATGCGGGTGACTGTGCGCCGCGCCGGCCCATCCCGGCTCGATTTTGTGTCGAACGAGCATGAGGTTTTGGCTATAGGACATCACCTGCCGCCAGAGGCCGGGCTCGGGGCTGGTCATGCTGCTGTCGTTGGATTGGATCACTTCATTGGCGGCGGACATTCGGTTTCTCCTGCGCTTAATTCAGCGGCTCATAATTGCCGCGAAGCTCGGTAATATCGATTGGTTCCATTGCCTGAGCCACGATTGCATTTCCAATCGCTTCGCGGGCCAGCAGGTCCACAAACTCCATATTCCATTTTTCTCCGTACTTCCAAACGCGTAAATGGATGGGCTTGTCTTTTGACTTTTTCTTGGCCTGTGCAAAGGGCTGCGCGTAGAATTTCTGCGGAATGACGAAGTCATCGAGCCAGTAGGTTCCGTGCCAGCATAGCAGTGTCCATACCTCGTATGACTTAGGCGGTATCCGGAAATGCCAACCGCTCGGCTCTTGCTGGGCAGACATTGACGACACCAGGACGCGCTTTTTCTTTGCGCTGATAAACGGCTCCTCCAATTCTCTCTGAATTGAGGCGAAGTTGCGCTGGCTTTCCTGGGTAAGCGAAATATCGCGCGGAACGAGATTATTTCTCCAATAGTCGCGCAATAGCTTCGATTGCTGATCCTGCGGTAAGTTCCACCATGATGAATGCTGGCTTAGATCGTGAGCGTTCTTAATATCCTCGGCGGAGGTCCCGAAGTAGCGCCGCACCGATCCTAGATCGCGAGAGAGATCGAAGATATTGCGCACAGAAAGCATGGTTTGCTCGGCGCGGATAGCGGCCTTTGCGGATTGTTCTCGCAGCATTTCCCAAGTCTCATCGATCCGGCTTTCCAGCTCTTTTCTCTTCTGGTGAATTGGAAGTATGAGATCGAGGATCGACTTTCCGACTGCGGCCTTACATACTTCGCACCGAATGGAAGCTTTCCGGCAACGGTTCCGCGTTTCCTCAGCCAGTTCCGGCGCGCTGAAGACCTTGTGGAGGTCGCCGATTGGGCACAGGTCCGGGTCACCGGGGTCGGTTTGGCGGATGCGCTGGCCGTTTGTCGACATCGCGGCTATCTTCGGACCCCAGAAAAGCGGAGACTCGGAGAGCCCTATCGTGTTGCCATAGCTTTTTGACATCTTGCGGCCGTCGGTGCCGGGAACTTTGGGCGATGGCGTGAGCAGCGCATCGGGTTCGGGAAAGACTGCGGATTTATATAAAGAATTGAAACGCCGGGCGACCTCGCGGGTCAGTTCAACGTGCGCGGTCTGGTCCTGCCCCACTGGCACAAAATCTGCCTGGTAGAGCAGAATGTCGGAGGCCATCAGCACAGGATATCCCAGGAATCCATAGGTGGTCAGGTCCTTGCCAGTTATGTTCTCCTGCTGCTCCTTGTAGGTGGGCACGCGCTCCAGCCAGCCGAGCGGCGTGATCATCGAGAAAAGCAGGTGCAGTTCGGCGTGCTGGGGAACGTGGCTCTGAATGAAGATCGTTGATTTTTCCGGATCGAGGCCGGCGGCCAAATAATCAAGCGCCACATCCAGAGTGTTGAGCTTTATACGACTCGGATCGGCGTAGTCGGTGGTCAGCGCGTGCAGATCGGCGATGAAGAAGTAGCACTCATACGCGTCTTGCAGCTTGACCCAGTTGGCCAGAGCACCCATGTAGTTGCCCAGATGGAGCTTGCCGGTGGGGCGCATACCACTCAGCACGCGCGGACGAGAAGTGGGAATTGCGGATTCAGGCATTTTGATTATCGATTCCGGATTTCAATTTTGGGTGATGCAAAAAGATGCGCCGTCCTCAGAATGCGGAAATGTTCTTTCAGCATTCGCGGAGAAACGGCTCATTCCATTGTAGCGGGAAGCGATGGCGGACGGCGTGTGGACGACTTATGCCTGCATCAGAGCCCGGATCACCAGCTCCAAAGCGGGATCGACGAAGGCCCGGATCACCGTGCCGCCCACCAGGATCATGAACAGGTAGCTGACCCAGATCGGAATCCGGTCGTAGACCTGCACTGCGTTGTAGGGCAGAAGATTGCGCACCAGGCGGCTGCCGTCGAG
>PLPA01000135.1:0-1336 GCA_003159355.1 Acidobacteriaceae bacterium
CTTGTGCAGAGGTTCCCTAGAGCGACGGACCCCTATAGACGAAACTGGACGCAAGCTGCTGAATGGGGGTAGATATGGGGGTACATATATACAAACAATGCGTAATGCGCTCATTTATCGATAGTTGTAGTTTGATACGAATCCAGTCGTTGCAAAATGTCACCTGCTTCCGTCTTCGAGTCCCCTTATCCCCGACTTTTCGGTCTGCGATTCGGGCTGCAACGCCCGCATCTTCGAGTTCTGAGTGAGATGCCACCTTCCTTTCGGTGGCTCGCTGGACGGATGGTTTTGCTCGCGGACTCCTTGGCAAGCAATATGCCGGATTCCTGATCTTTCAATTGCCCGCCTTGCCGCGTTTCAGCTTGACGAGCACAATGTCGTTGCTGTTCATCGGCACAGCCAATTCAATCGTTCCCGTGGGTCCGCTGCGCACCGCCTTGCCGGTCTCCGGAAGATCGCGCGTAAGCTCGTTCAAATGCGCGATCTGCTCTGCGGTCAACTCTTTGGGAGAACCCATCTCAATGTATGCGGAATCAGCATCGTTGGCGTGATACCCGGTGCGATGCACTTCCAGGCGGTAAGCGGCATTCGGCGCAAGATGCGTTACCCGCAACTCGACGGGCGCCGCCGCATGGGCGGGAATCAGCTTTGTATAGAAGGGCCGATTGCTCACCTTCTGATCCGGCTGCTCAAAGTCCCAAAGCACAGCCGTGACGTTTCCACCCTGAGTGGCCAGCATTGCCTGCGGATCGCTCGTCTTGAGGCTCTCACCCTGAAGCGCGTGAAGGTACTTGTAGGCGAAGTACGCCGGCTTGCGAATGCCTTGCGGGTTCAGCAGGCCGAATCCTCCTTGAAACGGCGCCGTCGGAGGTCCGGGTTCTTCGAACAGATCGGTGTAGGTCCAGTAGCTCATCCCTTGCAGCAATCCCTGGCTGGCTTTGAGCTTGGTCAGGATGTAGGGCGCGCTGATATAGGAATCGTGTACCGGGTCGCGCGGCGTATAACTCGTGCTCCACTCGGTAAAGTACAGCGGAAGCCCCGGAAACGGTGAAGCTGAGATTTCTTTGCGCACACGCCGCACGTCTCCGATGATTGCGTCGGGGGATGGATCGAGTTTTGTATCGGATTTCCCTTCTTCATCGAGAAAGCCGCCTTGCACGCCATAGGTGTGCGTTGTCACGAAGTCAACAGCAGCGCCGCTCTGCTTCACATGGGCGAGAAACTCGGGAACCCATGCCGCTCCGGCTGTGCTCGGTCCTCCCACCCGCAATGCAGGGTCAACGGACTTGATCGTCTTGGCAGTCAGATCGTAAAGCTCGAAGTATGCTTTCTGATC
>PLPA01000135.1:1363-5573 GCA_003159355.1 Acidobacteriaceae bacterium
GCAAGCGCCTTCGGCGTGAAACCGAGCTCGACAAACGGCCTGATGTGCCGGGCCAGCAAGTCGTCATAAAGCTGGTCGATCTTTGTCCAGTTGTAGACGGTCTTGCCATCTTCGACGCGCACGGTTCCCAGCACATCATGAAAGATCGCGTGAAAGCGGATGTAGCGAAAGCCGAGTTCATCCACTGCGAGCTTGAGCTGAGCCTGGCTGTCATCACGAATCAGCGTGCCGGGATAATCCGACCCAACCGACAAATCGAAGAAGCGATCCACAGGCCCTGCCGAGTCATTGAGATTCACGACGATGGTTCGGGATGGAGCCTGCTGCGATTGCGCCGCAAGAGACAAGGCGGATGAAGCCGCAAAGAAACCAATGGCCAGGATTGAAAGCCGCTGAACTGATCTGAACATGACTTGTACTCCCCTCAAAGAAATTGGCTGGAATGTAGCGCCGGTCACCAGACCGGCTGTCGTGCGGGCGTCCACGCCCGCTCTTGTCCAGGAGTAATTACAAATCATACAGCCTGAACACGAGTTCGCGCTGGTTCCCCAGATGATTCCCCTTCCGCTTCGAGATTCGTCCTTTCCGGTTTTGCCAGAGTGCGCTGGCGTGATGTGCATTGTGTCCGCTGATGTCCGGGCTAATGCCCGTACCCTTCAAGCTGCGGAATTTATACTGAAAGACGACATGACCGACTTCCTGCCAGTAGACGAACAGATGGACCTGCTCCAGAAGGGCGCCGCCGAGATCATCCGCGTCGCCGACCTGAGAGAGCGCCTTGAAGATAGTCGCAAAACCGGACGACCCTTGCGAATAAAGGCCGGCTTCGACCCCACCGCGCCCGACCTGCACCTGGGCCACACCGTGCTGATGCGCAAGCTGCGCCACTTCCAGCAGCTCGGCCATACGGTCATTTTTCTCGTCGGCGACTTCACCTCGCTGATCGGCGACCCCACGGGCCGCAACGTCACCCGCAAACCACTGACCAGAGAACAAATTGACGCCAACGCCGAAACTTACAAGCAGCAGGTCTTCAAAATCCTGGACGAGAAGCTGACCGAGGTGCGCTACAACAGCGAGTGGCTGGGCAAGCTCGACTACGAGCAGACCATCCGCCTGGCCGCGCGCTTCACCGTCAGCCAGATGCTGGAGCGCGACGACTTCCACAAGCGCTTCCAGGCCGAGCAGCCGATCAGCCTGCACGAGTTCCTTTATCCCGTCATGCAGGGGTACGACTCGGTCTGCCTGGAGTGCGATGTTGAATTGGGCGGAACGGACCAGAAGTTCAACCTGCTCTGCGGCCGCGAGTTGCAGCGCCAATACGGCCAGAAGCCGCAGATCGTGCTGATGACGCCCATCCTGGAAGGCCTGGACGGCGTGCAAAAAATGTCCAAGTCGCTGGGCAACGCCATCGGCATCAACGAGCCGCCCGCCGAGATGTACGGCAAGCTGATGTCCATCTCCGACGAGCTGATGTGGAAGTATTGGGTGTTGTTGACCGATCTCAAGCAGTCGGAAGTGGACGCGCTCCAGGCTTCGGTCGCCACGGGATCAGCTCATCCTATGGAAGTGAAGAAGCGGCTGGCGCGCACCATCACGGCGGACTTTTACGGAGAGGAAGCCGCGCAGAGCGCCGATGAAAACTGGGCGCGGATGTTCCAGCAAAAAGAGACCGCAGAAGATTTGGAAGAGGTTTCTATCACCTTTGCGGATGTAGCCGGACCAGAAGGCACATTGCAGCAGATTCGTCTGTCAAAGCTGCTGGTGCATCTGGGGCTGGCTGCTTCAGGCGCAGAGGCCAACCGCAAAATCGCCGAGAAGGCCGTCAAGCTGGATGGCGAACCAGCCGCAGCCGCCATCATCTCCGTCCCAGCCTTGCCCGCCCGCATCGTCGTTCGCCTCGGCAAGCGAGCCAAGGTTGTGGTGATCGCGTAAAAATGGCTCTTTAAAATTAGCCAAATGGCGTATACTGGTTTCGGAGGCAGACCATGGCCACTTTTACCGTGCCCGCTGTGCTGGGCGGTGAAATCATTCTCGGCAAACCGGCGCATCAAGGCGGCGCTCTGGCCGAGCTGGTCCGCGAAGGGCTGCCCGCCGAGGCGCTCTTCCTTTTGGCCAAGCGCCTCAACCTGACCCAGGCGGAAATCTCCGCCAAGATCGGAATCCCGCAGCGTACCCTCACCCGTCGGCTCACCCGCAACGCGCGCCTGACGGCAGCCGAATCTGACCGCACCGTGCGTCTTGCCCAGGTCTTTGCCACAGCCGCCGAGACGCTGGGCACGGAGGAGAAGGCGGCGCAATGGCTCAAGACGCCCAATCGCGCCCTGCGCGGCGGCTGCCCGCTCGACCAGTTGGACACCGATCCCGGCGTGCGCGAAGTGGAAGATGTGCTGGGCCGCATCTCCTACGGCGTGTATAGCTGATGCGTATCTGGAGAATTTGCCGCGAACCCTATATAGCCTTCTCCGGCGAAGGAGCGCGCCGCTTCGGTGGCCGCTGGAACTCGCGCGGCGTGCCGATGATCTACGCCTCCACCTCGCTGGCGCTGGCAGCCGTCGAGTTGTTTGTCCATCTGGAACCCGGCCAGGCCCCCGGCGATCTGGTTTATTTCTCTGTCGAGTTGCCGGAAGGAGAACCGGCCCGCACCCTCCACTCTGCCGATCTGCCGCCCGACTGGTGGACAGACAAAGGCCTTGCGGCAACGCGCGATCTGGGCGACGCCTGGATACGAACTCAGCCCGCCGCCCGCTCCTCGCTGGCGATGATGGTTCCCTCCGTCCCCATTCGCGCCGAGTGGAACGTCCTCGTCAATCCCCTCCATCCCCGCATCGGCGAGCTACAGATCGACCCGCCGCAGCCCTTTGTCTTCGATGCACGGATGTTTCGACGGTAGAAGCTACTTCATCCGCCCAGCGCGAAGCTGCGCGCCGACTCCAGCAGCTTGGCCACCGACTCCTTCGAGCACGACTCGGTATAAATCCGCAGCAGCGGCTCGGTGCCGCTGGCGCGCAGCAGCAGCCAGGTCTCGGCGGCCTTCGGCTTGCTCATGGCCTCCGGGTTGTCCAGGTAGAACTTCACGCCGTCCAGATCCTCCTGGCAATAGATCGGCATTCCCGCGAAGACAGGGTCGCCAGGCTTGAGCGCCTTAGCCCGCGCAATCGCCCCGTTCTTCACCTCTTCGGGCAGGTCCAGGTCGATGCGCCCATACTGGTGCTCGCCGTACTCCTCTTGCAGATCGGCGACAAGCTGGCCCAGCGTCTTGCCCTCCTCGGCCATCACTTCAGCCAGCAGCAGCGAATTCAGCAGGCCGTCGCGCTCCGGCAGGTGGCGCTGGAAGCCGATCCCGCCCGACTCCTCGCCGCCCATCACAATCTCGCGCTCCAGCATACAGTCGCAGACATACTTGAAGCCGATGCCGTGCTCGATCAGTTCGCGGCCGTGCTTGAGGCAGATGCGGTCCAGCATTTTGGTAGTGTTGAAGGCGCGCGTCACCGCTCCCGGCCAGTCGTTGTGGCGCTTAAGCACCCAACTCAGCAGCACGCAAAAAATCTTGTGCGGATCAACGAACTCGCCATGCTCGTCGGTGGCGCCAATGCGGTCGGCGTCGCCGTCGGTGCACAGGCCGGCCTGGCAGCCGTTGGCCACCACCGCCTCGCCCAGCGCGCGAATGTGCGGCTCAATCGGCTCAGGGTTGATGCCGGGAAAGAGCGGGTCTTGAGAGCCGCGAATCTGTACGTGAGCCACGCCCAGGCGGGTGAAGATCTCGGAGATGATCGTCCCCCCCGCGCCGTACATTGAGTCGAGGCCGAACTTAATGCCCGACTTTGCCAGCGCGTCGAGGCTGGTAAAGCTCTCGATGGCCGCCAGATAGTCGGGCAGGAAATTGACCTCCTCAATGACGGCGGGATGCTCGGGCCGAGCGGCGGGCTGGCCCAGCATCGACTCGATCTCCGCGATCATCGAGGGCTTGCCCGAGCCGCCGTACCAGCCCTTGTACTTCACACCGTTCCACTGCGCCGGATTGTGCGAGCTCGTGATCATGATGCCGCCGGCCATGCCGCGCCAGAGCACCGCATAGCTGAGCGCCGGGGTGGGCGTGATGCGGTCGGCCAACTGCACCGGAATGCCGGTTGCGGCCACCACCTCGGCGCACGCGCGGGCAAACCGCTTCGACCCGAAGCGTGTGTCGTAGCCGATGGCCAGGCCCTTC
>PLPA01000158.1:0-1971 GCA_003159355.1 Acidobacteriaceae bacterium
CCAAAGCCAACCAGCTTGGAGGCAATTGAAGATGGAAGCAGGAAGATCGACGGTGACGGCGGAAGACAAACAGCAGGACGGCGGGCAAGCGGCGGCCAAAGAGGCCGCGCAATTTGCCGCGGCGGATGCAGCCGCAAAAGCGAAGGAGGCCAAACTGGCTCCCGATCGCAAGCGCAGCCGCAACCTGAGCGAGGACAAGCGCTTCAAGCTCTTCAGCGGCACGGCTAACCGGCCTCTGACTGAGGAGATTGGCCGCCACATCGGCGTTCCGGTGGGCGAGGTCAAGATTCAGCGCTTTGCCGACGGCGAGGTCTACTTCCAGTTGCTGGAGAATGTGCGCGGGGTGGATGTTTTTGTCGTCCAGCCTACCTGCTACCCGGTGGATCAAAACCTAGTGGAGCTGCTGGTCATGATTGATGCGCTCAAGCGGGCATCGGCGGCGCGCATCACGGTGGTGGTGCCTTATTATGGCTACGCCCGCCAGGATCGCAAGGACCGTCCCCGCGTGGCCATCAGCGCCAAGCTCATCGCCGACCTGCTGACCACCGCCGGCGCCAACCGCGCCCTCTTCGTTGACCTGCACGCCGCGCAGATTCAGGGCTTCTTCAACATTCCCGTCGATCACCTTTACGCCAGCCCGGTGCTGGTGAGCTACTTCCGCGAGCTGAATCTGCCCAATCTGACGGTGGTCTCGCCCGACGCCGGCGGCGTGGAGCGGGCGCGCTTTTTTGCGCAGAAGGTCGGAGCGCCGCTGGCCATTGTGGACAAGCGCCGCACGGATATGAATGTTACCGAGGTGATGCATGTGATCGGCGACGTGAAGGGCAGATCCTGCCTCATCCTCGACGATATTGTCGATACAGCCGGCACGCTGGTCAAGACGGTGGACGCACTTTATGCCGCCGGCGCGTCCACCGTGTACGCCGGGGCCAGCCACGCCGTGCTCTCCGGCCCGGCAATTGACCGCATCGCCGCATCGCGCCTGGAGCAGTTGGTGGTTACCAACTCCATTCCTCTGCGCGAGGCGGCGCAGAAGTTGCCCAAGATCAAGGTGCTCTCCATCGCCGGCCTGCTGGGCGCGGCTATCGAGAGCATTCACATGGAAACCAGTGTGAGTACGCTGTTTAACTAGCTGTCAGCTTTCAGCTATCAGCCTTCAGCTTTCGGGTTTTACTGAAAGTGACGGCTGAAGGTTGATCGCTGGCCACAACAAAGGGAGCGGAGCAATCCAGTCCACAGCAAACGCCGGAGCTGAAAGTTGACGGCTGAAAGCTGAAAGCTGTACTTCCGTGCCCGAAATCAGGAAACGAGAGAGCGAATGTCCGAAGTAGTCGTAGCCAAGCCCCGTGAGGGCAAGTTCAACAAGAATGCCGCTCGCCGCGTGCGCGTCGCGGGCAAGATTCCCGCCGTGCTGTATGGCCCGGGACACGATCCGTTAGCCATCGAGGTGGACCCCAAGCAGATCTCCCGGATTCTCTTCTCCGAGACCGGCCACAACACGATCTTCGACGTTGAAGTCGCCGGCCAGAGCGCGGCCAAGGCGATGATCGTCGACTGGCAGCGCGAGCCGCTCAATGACAACTTGATTCACATCGACCTGAAGCGCATTGCTCTGGACAAGACTCTGCGCGTCAGCGTGCGTGTGAAGCTGCTGGGAATTCCGCTGGGCGTCAAGAACTCCGGCGGCATCCTCGACCAGGTCTTGCGCGAGGTGGAGATCGAGTGCCTCCCGGCGGACATCCCCGCCAGCATCGCGGTGGACGTCAGCCATCTGGAGATGTATGGGGTGGTGCGCGTCAGCGGCCTGCCTCACTCGGACGCCGTCAAGTACCTCAACTCCGAGGATGCGACTGTGGCTCACGTCGTCTCCATCCGCGAAGAAGCGCCGACCGCGGCCGAAGTCGAGGCGGCAGCCACGGCAGCGGCGGCGGCAGCAACAGCAGCCGAACCGGAAGTTGCCAAGAAGGGCAA
>PLPA01000158.1:2041-21062 GCA_003159355.1 Acidobacteriaceae bacterium
CGGGCCGCTACCGCAACCTGCCACGTGGCGGGGCGCAAGGTGGTCCTGGCCAAGCCGGAGACGTTTATGAACGAGAGCGGGCTGGCAGTGGCCGCTCTGGTTCGGGAGTTTGATGCGGACCCGGCGCGGGATCTGCTCGTGATCTACGACGAGTTGGACCTGACACTGGGAACCATCAAGATCAGGGAGCGCGGTTCGGCGGCGGGGCACAAAGGAGCCCGCAGNNGCCATTGCGGCAGGCGGCGGCAGGCGGCCGGGCAGGGATTACCTGCTCTCGCCGATGCGCCAGAAGGATTTGACGGTGCTGGACGAGGTATTGGACCGGGCGGCGACCGCCGCGCGGCGCATCCTCTCCGAAGGCCCGGCAGTTGCGATGAACGAGTTCAACCGACGCGAGCGAAATGCTCCTGCGGAAAGTGATGAAGGGACTAGGGACTAGGGACTTAGGGACTAGGCCTGCTACAGGGAAGTGGCCGCTATGGTATTTGCCGGCGGCAGCGGCTGGAGTCAAGGGGCTCCAGCGGAAAAGGAAACCGGATGTTGCGTGTGTATGAGGTTATGTTCATTGTTCGGCCCGATGCGGTCGAAGAGGATGTTGACAAGCTGATCGCCGGCTTCTCCGACAACATCACCAAGGGTGGCGGAGTGGTGAAGACGGTGGAGAAGATGGGCCGGCGCAAGCTCGCCTACACGGTGCGCAAGTTCAACGACGGCAACTACGTTCTGCTCACCATCGAGGCCAACGGCGCGGTGGTGCTGGAGCTGGAGCGCCGCTTGCGCGTCACCGAGCCGGTGATCAAATTCATCACCGTGCGCATTGACGAGGAAGAGAAGCGCCTGGCCAAGGTCAAGGCTCTGCGCGGTGTCCGCCGGAGTGCAGCCGCGCCGGTTCAGGCCGTCGCGCCGGTTCCGGTTGCAGCGCCAGCTCCGCTGGCGGAAGCTGTTCCCGTAGCGGCAGCTGCCGAGCCGGTCCCGGCCGTCTAGCACGGTTGTCACGAATTGCCGTTGCCGGCCCGCTATTGCGGGGCGTCGGCTGCGGCCCGATCCAGCGTTCCGGCGGTCGCCCAACGGCACTTCGCCGGAAGCCAAGAGAGTAAAGAGGAAACAGTATGTCTGAAGAAACTCAAGCACCCAGCGCACCCGCGGCAGCCAGCACGGAATCCGGCCCGAGCACGGGTTCCGGCCACAGTTACGGCCACAGTTCAGGCCCCCGCACCGGCGGACGGCCTGCCGGCGGACCCGGCGGACGGCCCTCCGGCGGTCCGGGCGGCCGCGGCAAGTTCTTCCGCCGCAAGAAAGTCTGTAAGTTCTGCACTGAGAAGATTGACGCGATTCCTTACCGCGATGTCCGGCTGCTACAGGGCTTTGTGGCCGAGCGCGGCAAGATCGTGCCCCGCCGGCTGACCGGCGTCTGCACCAAGCACCAGCGCCGCCTGACCCGCGCCATCAAGCAGGCTAGGAACATCGCCCTGCTACCCTTTGCCACGCGGCACTAATGCGATTCCTGGAATCGCCGTAACCATCGGCTGCCGTTCCGCCGCCTCGCGCACCCGCTCGCTGTGAGTGGCTCGCGCGAAGCTGATTTGGCGGATGGCGATATTGTGGATGCCGAACGCACACAGGAGAGTGAATCATGGAAGTCATTTTGAAGGACGATGTAGTGAATTTGGGCAACCGCGGCGATCTGGTTAAAGTCGCCGACGGCTATGCCCGCAACTTTCTGCTGCCCCGCAAGCTGGCGCTGCAAGCCACCTCGGCCAACAAGGCCGTGGTCGAGCAGATGAAGAACGCCGCCGCTCGCCGCTCCGCCACGGAGAAGGCGCTGGCCGAGGCGCTGGCCGTCAAGCTTGAGCCCATCGTGCTCGACTTCACCCGCAAGTCGGGCGAGGCCGGCCACCTCTTCGGCTCCGTCACCTCGGCCGACATCGCCGCCGCGCTCGACGCCAAGGGCTTCGAGATCGATCGCCGCAAGATTCAGTTGCCTGAGCCTCTCAAGACGGTTGGCGACCACACCGTGACCATCAAGCTCTACCGCGAAGTTGCCGCGCACGTGAAGGTCAATGTTCTGGCCGAAGCCACGGAAGAAACCGAAGAAACGCCGGTGGCCGAGCCTGTCGCGGAAGCGGAAGCCGCGGAGTAGCGCTTCTGAACCCACGCCCACGCCGCCTCTCGCTTCGCCGAGGGGCGGTGTGTGCGTTTCAGACTGCGCTGTCCTTGCGGTCTTCCAGAATCAGTCGAATGGCGGCACTGAGACTGGCGCGGCACTCTTCAACCGTGCGGCCTTGCCCGTTGGCACCGGGGATTTCGGGCGTCCAACTGATAAACCACTCGCCGTCCTGTTCAATCACCGCTGTGACCTCGTTCCGCATAGTGGAAGTATATTCCTATCCGAAATAGTGACCTACTCTCGAATCCTCGCAGACTCCCTTATACCATCGCCCGTTCCTTCACGTTCAAATACTGATTCGGTATCGACGAAGTGATGGCTTGTGGCTATTATGCCTCATATGAAATATCCGAGAAAGCCTGGAAACTGATCTGGCGGTCGATTTGCTTACCTGCTGTTTCCAGCGCCTGAATCTGCTTCTGGTGCTCGGCCCACGTGTCGCTTATGCTAGCGTTTTTCATGATATGAGTTACAACCCTTGGCCCATATTTTGTTCTGCCGCCGAAGTTCTTCGTCATGAGAATCGTGCCGTCCTGAAAAGCGGTGTGGAACTTCATTCCAAGTTGGAGCGGGTGGGAATAGGTAGTCTGATCATTCGAGATGAATACCGAATACCCAAAAATCAATCTCGATCCATCCTGAATGGACATTACCTCCCGATTGAGCCACATAATTAAAAAAAGAAAAGCTGGGTAAATTAGCAGAAGACGAAATAACGGGAAGGCCTCGCCATAGAAAAATAAGGGTGTGAATCCTAAATTCGACAGTTGGTTGGATTCAGCGTAATACCGATTTTGGATTCTATGTTCAAACGTAGGAGAAGAAATATTTACGTGTTCAGCTGGGCCAGTAAGTTGCTTGCCAATCAGAACGGCTATAAGAGCCAGGACGGCGAGTATATTCACGACTCCCCATGGCACGTGTACTGCCCACAGTAGAGCGATAAGAGCTGCCTCCGCCGAGATAATCAAAGCGTATGCTCTCAACACGCCACGTTTGCCAGTTTGAGGTTCGGACTGATGCTCTTGATTGTCTTTGTCCACGTCTTTCTCCTTGCCAATCCCACTAACAGCAAATCCTATCACCCCTACACCATCGCCCGTTCCTTCACGTTCAGGTACTGATTCAGCACCGATGAGGTAAGCGACTCGGGGTTCAGGTCGAGGGTGAGCGCGCCTTGCTCGTGGAGGCGGGCGAGGAGCAATTCGCGGCGGCCGGCCATCTCCTGGGCGGCGGCGGCGCGGAAGAGCTCATTGATGTTTTTTGGCCGGCTCTGAGCGATTTGCTCGACCTCCGGCTGGGCCATTGCGACAAACAAGAGCACGTGGCGGCGGAGCAGTTGCAGCGCGCCATCGATGACCTCGGGGCGCATCGCGGTCTCGGCCAGATCCGTGATCCACAAGATCAAAGAACGGCGGGGTTGAAGGCGGTTGAGCACGGCGGTGGCTCGCAGATGATCGGCCTCGCCAGCTTCGGCGCGCGCCAGAGCCAGCGATTCGATGAGCTGCCGCATATGGGCCGCGCCTCGGCCGGGAAGAAGGCGCTGCTGAATGCCTTGACCGTAGGCCAGCAGTCCTACGCGGTCGCCGGAGTAGAGCGCCAGTTGGGCGAGAGCGACCGCCGTCGTGCAGGCGTGGTCGAGCTTGCTGCTGGGCGCAGGGCCGGGGCTTGGCGCCCAGCCGGATTTTTTTGGAGTTCGCGTCATGGCGACACGTGCGCGCATCAGGCGTCCGCAGTCGAGGACGATCCATACCGGCTGGCTGCGCTCGGTCTGGTACTGGCGGGCGATGGGGCTGCCGTGGCGGGCGGTGGCCGTCCAGCAGATGTCGCGCAGGTCGTCGCCCTCGCGGTACTCGCGCAGGCTCTCGAAGTCGCGGCCCAGGCCTCGCTGCTGCGAGCGACGCAGTTGCAGGTCGATCTGGCGGCTGCGGGCGAGGAAGATTTGCTGCTCTTCACCGGCGCGCAGGGCCGGGTAGACTCGGACAGTTTGTATGAGCGGCGCTCTAGCCCAGCGCTCGATGAGGCCCAAGGGCGAGCGGTAACGCGCGTAGAGCCAGCCAGTCTCCCAATCGCCGCGCTCTTTGGGTTCAACGCGATAGCGCAGACGGGCGGGCACGCGGGGAAAGGCGGTCAGCCGGAGCGTTGCCGGCTCTGCGGCCAGAGCCGGCGGCAGGTCGTCCACCAGTCGGCAATCGAGGATGAGCTGCCCCCGGTTTTCAATCGTGAGCTCGATCTCGCTTTCGCTGCCGAGGGCGGGAGCGTTGGACCAGGAGCGGCTGGCGGTCAGCTCAGCCGGGGCGGGCAGACGAAGGCCATCGAGCAACGCGAAGAGAAGCACCAATGCATCCCAGGCCGGCATTGCGTAGGCCAGACGGCCATCCCAGAAGCCGGGAATCAGCCAGACAAAGCCAGCCAGCAGCAGGCCGATGCTCCGCGGTGTGAGGGCGAAGCTCCAGCGTCGACGCCGTTCGCAGACGGCGCTGATTGGGGCGGGATGGAGCGAGGGCAAGATCATTGCCGCGGCACCGGTACGGCGGCTATTACGTCGGCGAGCACGCGGTCGGCGTCGAAGCCTTCCAGCTCGGCCTCCGGCTTGAGAATCACGCGATGGCGCAAGACCGGCTGGACGGCGCGCTTTACGTCGTCGGGCAGCAGGTAGTCGCGGCCATCAAAGGCGGCTGCCGCCTGGGCCACGCGCATCAGGCTCACGGCGGCGCGGGGACTTGCGCCCAATAACAGCGTGGGCCACTCGCGGGTGCGCCGCGACAGCGCCAGAATGTAGGTGGTCAGCTCCGGCTCGATACGGATAGCGCGCACCTCGGCGCTGGCGGCTGCCAGCAAGCCCTCTGGAATGGGCTCGATGGAGGCGTCTTCGAGCAGGCCAGCGCCGGAGCCGCCGTGGTGGCGCTCCAGAATCTGGCGCTCTTCGGCCTCCGAAGGGTAGGCGACGCGAATCTTGAGCAGAAAGCGGTCGAGCTGCGCCTCGGGCAGCGGGTAGGTGCCCTCGAAGTCGATCGGGTTCTGCGTGGCGAAAACGGTGAACCAGGCGGGCAGCGGGCGGCGCGTGCCGTCGCTG
This sequence comes from Acidobacteriaceae bacterium, assembly GCA_003159355.1. GTDB lineage: Bacteria > Acidobacteriota > Terriglobia > Terriglobales > Acidobacteriaceae > Telmatobacter. The sequence goes on from PLPA01000158.1 coordinate 7,285, forward strand.
GTCACCTGGCGCTCTTCCATGCATTCCAGCAGTGCGGCCTGGGTGCGCGGCGGCATGCGGTTGATCTCGTCCACCAGCAGCAGGTCGGTGAAGACCGGTCCGGCGTGGAAGGCGAAGTCAGCGGAGCCGGGGCGCAGAATGGTCGTGCCCAGAATGTCGGCGGGCATCAGGTCGGGTGTCGCCTGCACGCGCTGAAAGCCGAGGCCGAGCAGTCGGCCCAGTGCCTTCACGATCAGCGTCTTGGCAATGCCCGGCACGCCCTCCAGCAGCGCGTGGCCCTGGCAGAGAACGGCGATCAGCACCTCCTCAATCACCTCATTCTGGCCGGAGATCACCCGGCCCAACTCCGCGCGGGAGTGGGCGATAAGCTGGCTGGTCGCGCGCAGGTGCTCCGCGGGCTCGGCGTTTTGGTCTAGTTCCTGGTTGTTTTCCTGGCTCATAAAACCCTTTCCTGCGGTTGGGATTGAATTTTCTCAGATTGTGTGGCCTGGGTGCCTCTTTGCCGGTCCGGCCTGGCCGCTTCTTTCAGCTTTTCATAGTGCCCGTGCAGCGTCTGGATCAGTTTGAGCGCCTGGTGGGGATTGGCGGTTTCAGCCCATGCGGCCTCTTCACAGGCAGCCAAATCCGCTTCCAGGCTGGCGTCGGCGCGGGGAAAGCGCCGGCGAATCACCGCTGCCAGCTCAGCCGCGCCCATCTTGCTTCCCCGTTGCCCACAGAGCCGCAAACTGTGCCGCCGAAACCGCTCCCAGGCAACCGAAACGGCCGTGGATGCGGCTCTGGCTTTGCGGTAGAGCGCGCCGAGGGCCTCAAGAAATTCGATGGGCGTGGCGCGCGGCGGCGGAGGCAGGTCGCGCACCGGCCCGCTGCGCCGGCTGAAGCTGAAGACAATCAGCAGCGCCAGCACCGGCAGGCCAATCCACAACGAATTCCACGCCACCCCGCCAGCGTAGCTCCAAACCGAACGAATATCGCCGTGCAGCGACTCGTCCCAGTAGAAGCGGTGGCCCGCGCGCGGCCCCAGCGAAGCCAGCAGCAGGTCGAGATTGTGGGCGCGGCTGAGCGAGCCGTTTTCCAGAGGCGTCGAGCTGGCCCACCAGACGATGTGCCCCTTGCCCCAGTCGTACTCCACTACCGCCGGGTTGCCGGCGCATGCGTACTCGACGCGCTGCGCGGGGTTGCCTTCCTTCCAGGTGGCCTCGGGAACCATCCACGCCTCGCCCGAACCGGCGAGCGCGTCCAATCCCTCGGACTCCAGCTTGCAGGCGGCAAAGTGGAACTCTTTGGGCGTGTCGCTGGCCTCTGCGGGCAGGATGAACCCGCCCATGTAGCCGGTGGAGAGCACGCGACCCCCGCGCTCAACAATCTTCCGCACCGCTTTGATGTCCTCCGGTTCGCGGGAGAACGGCTGGGCAAAGATCACCACCGTCTCCGGGCCGGCCGTGGCGGCCAACTCACTCAAGGGCCGTTCCCAGCGTTCAATCTGATAATTGGAGCGGAGCAGCGTCTCGTAGGCGGCGCGGGCACCGTGCTGTCCGGCCAGATAGGTCGAGGGCAGCGGATTGTCGTTGTTGCCGTTGGGCAGCAGGAAGCCGGTGGCCACAGCCAAAGCGATGGCGATCCCCACGCACCAGAGCAGCAGCTTGCGGTCCTTGGCGTCGAGCGAGGAGAGGAACGTCATCGCGCACCGCCTTCGCCGGCTCCAGCGCTCGCCGCGCTCTTCCCGGAGATCAGCCCGTCGGCTAGCTTTTCGGCCTGCACATAGTCGCTCTCGCCCGCCGCCCGGCCGCCGTACCAGGTCCGCTCAAAGCTGCCGGTCAGTGAACTCAATCCGGCGCGGCGCGGGTCTTCGGCGGCTACCAGCGACAGGTACTCGCGCGGCGTGCGTGCCCGGTCAGCCGGCCACAGGCGCTTCGATTCCAGCCGGGAGATCGACGCCCAGTAGACGAAATGAATCGCCTCGCGCCACTGGCCGGCGGCAGCGGCGCGGCGGGCATCTTGGAGATAAAGCTGCCAATCGCGGGCCGAAGCGGCTCCTGCGGCGGGGCCGTCGCTCAGCGGCACCAGACGGATGCGCCAGCGGCGTTCCAGTTGCATCAGTCCCCAAACCAGCCCCACGCAGACAGCCAGAACGAAGCCCCAAACCAGCACCGGCCCCAACCAAGCTACCTTGGCCTGAAGTTTGCCGAAGCTCGCGAAGAGCCCGTTGAGCCACCCGCCCAGCTTTTCCAGGGCCGAATCGCGCGCCGTGGGCGCCTCCAGATTGCGGAAGTCGCGACCGGAGAGCACCTGCTTCATCGCGTCGCGCTCCTGAGCGTGATCGACGGCGGCAACGGGCGGGGCTGCCGACGCTGCGTCCGCCTGGGCAATGTCCTGGGTCAGACGCGCCTCGGCAGCCTGCAACAATTCGCTGGTGGTTGGCTTGGGCGGCCGCGTAGGCTCTTCGACCGGAGCCTGCTCTGATCCGACGACGGGCTTGACTTGCGGCTTGGCCGGGGGCTTGTCCTTGGCTTCGTCCTTCTCTTGAGCTTGTGTGAGCAGCGCTCGTAGCCAGTCGTAACGCACCATCCGCCGTTCGGCATTGGGAGTGTTCGAGAGCGGCACACGGTCGTCTTGCCCAACGAGCGAGGGGGCGCAGGCCTCCACCACGGCATTCAACTCGACCAGGTGCTGGCGGTACTCGACGAGCGTTGCCTCGCGACCGTTGCTCGCGGGCTGAACGGCGAGGGTATCGGCATAAGCCGGCGCGCCGAGAGCTACGGCCAGCGTCACAGCCAGCGCCAAGCCAGCGAGTTGAGTCCGAGCCGTCAAGCCTGGCGCTCCACAGCCTCGGCGGCCGCAACGGGGTTATTGCCGCCTAGCTGAGGCCCAGGCGCGATCAATCCAGCGGCTTCTATCATTCTTCCTATATCGTAGCCTCCGGGTTTTGCGGGGCAGGCTGCGGCGGATTGGTGGCTGCTGGCAATTCGGCCGGCGGCGGCGGCGTCAGCCCGGCGGCCTGCATCATCCACTCGATGTCATAGCCCTCCTTGCGCACCCGCTGGTCATAGTAGAAGAGTGTGATGCCGGTGGCCCAGATCGGCCCCAGGAAGGTGTTGGTGAAGAAGCCTATGATCTGCGAAAGAGATAATAGGCCCGGCCCCGGCAGTAGGCCAGGGTGCTTGAAGGCCGCAACAAAGATGAAAAACTGGGTGACGGCGACCAGCCCCAGCTTGATGATGCCGACCAGCAATGCCAGCAGAAAGATGCGTCCCCACGACCCTTTGGCCAGCTCAATGCTGCGGCGGATCGCCGCGCGGGCCTTCATCTTCTCCACCACGCAAGCCGGAATCGCCAGCGAGTAGCGCAGGCTCATCAGGATGGTGTAAATGCCGACGGGAAAGAGGAGCAGAAAGAAAACCCCTGAAGCCACAAGGAGGGTAGTCACCGCCTGCGGGTTGGAGGCAAAGGCTGGTTGGGCGGCTACGCCATGGTTTGCGCCCATGCCCTTGAAGCCGCCATAGAAAGCAATGGTTCCGAGGAAGCCGGCGTAGAGCAGCACGAACGGCGTCCAGACTCTGAAGGCGGTGATGGTCATCAGCCACAAGTAGCGGCCCAGTTGGGGCAGGATGCTCTGGTAAGCGCCGCGGATGGTGGCCGGTTCGCCCAGGTGAACCCAGGCTACGGCACGGCTGATGGCGGCGATAGACATACCGGCTACGAGGAATGAGATCAGCCATGTGACGCCCGTCGCGGTCCAGGTGAGACCTTGAAGCTGATGGGTCAGGTGCAATACGCGCAGAGTCTCTGCCAGGCCGATCTGGAGTAGGCCTAACACTAGCAACACGCCGGCATAGACGGTAAAGATGCCGGCAAAGAGCAAGAAATTCGTGCGGTAAAGTTGGGCGGTACGGTCCAGAATCTCACCGAGAGTGAGCGGGCGGAGGTTGCTTTCCATGTCAGGCTCCCCGGAAATGCAGTGATTTTACTTGCAGGGATACTAGCACAGCTGGAATGGGTCTTGCCCGCGTGCGGCGAAGGCATGCGCAGCGGCGCGATCATTCCGCCGCTTTTCATTGGAGAAAGCGGAGGAGCGAGCAAGCCGCCCGGCTACTCCAGTTTCTTAATCTTTGTCTCTTCCGGAAGTGTGATTTGGAACTGGTCGTCCTTGAGAGTCATGTTCTCCTTCACGCTCTCCACCGTCAAAACGATCTGATACTCCTCCAGCGGCCGCTTGATGGTGATCGTCGAGGGGAATCGGACGGAATCAAAGTCGCTGTAGTCCGTATAGTTGACCTGAGTCTCAAGGTTTCCATCGCTGTCGTAAATATCCTGCTGAGAAGGCATCAGGTCATCGCGGCGGAAGGTCACCACGCGCACCGGGATCAGTTGCTGGCTCCCCGGTTTGCGGCGGCTGATGCTGAGTATGTACTCCGGGACGGTGAACAGGTGCTTCCTGGCCGCGTCTTCCACCGTCTCCGAGTCCGTCACCACGCTGTACAAATCGTCCGGTGCAAGTCCCCGCACCACCATCGCATCCAGGAAGAACCCCGGCCGCAGGTTCTCCAATTGGTTAGCCGACTTCTTTTCCACGGAATTCAAACCCTCAATCGCCAGGCTCTTCGACGGTATGTACAACGTGAAGCTCTTTCCGTCGCTGGCCATGTCGAACATACGCGAACCCAGCACCGGAACCTGTCCCAGGACCCGTAGCAACTCCGGCTTGCGCATCAGGATGTGTCCGCGGAAGGAAGTGTAGTCCCTGGCCACGCCTTCCTTGCTCTTGAGCTCACTGGCCTGGACCTCGACCGTAGCATTGAGGCTGTCGAGCGCCTCCCAGCGCTGGTTGAGCCGCGCAACCAACTGGTCCGGCGCGACCGTTTGCATGATCGACGGAGCCCTGGGCACAGGCAGCTTACGGGTGGTCCACACGCATCCGGAAAGCAGCAAGACCGGAAAGAGGAGGGCTGCGGCGGGTGCGCGGAGTAGGCTTGTTCTCATCGTCCGCCTGCCTTCTTCACGGCGTGCCGGTAGTCGGCCACGTTGCGCTCGTGCTCCTCGATGGTGCTGGCAAACAATGACCGCCCCTGGGGATTGGCTCCGGCGGCCACAAAGTAGAGATAGTCGGACTTCGCCGGCTCCATCGCCGCGCGCAGCGAGCGCAAGCCGGGATTGGCCACCGGACCCGGCGGCAGGCCGGTGTGCAGATAGGTGTTGTACGGGGTATCGAGCTTCAGGTCGCTCTGGTAGATTGCGCCCCGCCAGCGTCCATCCAGCTCCAGCCCGTAGATCACCGAAGGGTCGGTCATCAGCGGCATTTTTTTGGCCAGCCGGTTTTCAAAGACGCCGGCCACCAGCGGACGCTCCGCATCCACCGCCGTCTCCCGTTCCACCAGTGAAGCCATTGTCACCACGCGATGCAAATTTCCTTTCAATCCCAGTTGCCCGGCCACGGTGCGAAAGCGCCTGACCATCGCCGCGCAAATCTGCGCCGGGCCAAACTTGCGGGCAAAATGATAGGTGTCGGGAAACAGATAGCCCTCCAGGCTGGTTGCTCCGGGGTCCAGATCCCTCACCAGACCCACCTGCTTTGCCGCTCCGTCCAGAAAACTCTGCCTTGTGCCAAATCCCGCCTGCTCCAGCCGGGCGGCAATTTCAAAGAGGCTCGCGCCCTCCGGAACGATGACCGTCCGGGTGTAAACATCGCCGCGGCTTATGCGCGCATAGACCTCGGTCACCGCGGCCGGATGGTCGAAGCGGTACTCGCCGGCCTTGAGCGTTCCCCGCTTCCACCAGCGCACCAGATCGAAGGCATACTGGCTGCGCACCACGCCCGCCGCTTCCAGTTGCCGGCCCATCCGCAGCGTGGAAGAGCCCGGCGCCAGATCGACAAAGGTCTCCGTTTCCGGCCCGAAGGGCGCAAAAACCAGCCAAGCCGCCACGCCCGCCGGCAACAAGAGCAAGAGCAAGAGAAACGTCCACAAGATGCCCGCGGCGCCGGAACCCTTTCTTCTTCTCGTCTGTCTGCGGCGCACCATGCGTTGCTGTCAACCCTTCTCTGATGAAAAGACGCAAGAAACCCCTCATGGGACTCCCTACCTTAGATTGTACCGGGCATAAGGCCCGCGGCAGAGCGTATTCTTCATGATTGGCCTTCGTGGGCTTTAAGCTAGAAGCCAGGAGCAAGAAGCTGGAAGCTGATCCCCATTCCCGTTATCTCGGCCTCGATGTCGGCAACCGCCGCATCGGCGTGGCCGTGTCGGACGAGCTGGGGCTGACGGCGCAGCCGGTTTTGACGCTGGAGCGACGGCGCAATCAACGCGAGGATCTGCGCTCGCTGGCGCGGCTCTGCCGGCGGTTTGGGGTGGCGGGCATCGTGGTGGGCAATCCCGTGCATCTCTCCGGCGACATTAGCCCGCAGGCCGCCAAGACTCAGGCCTTTGCCGCCGAACTGGGCGCGCTAACCGGGTTGCCGATTCATCTGTGGGATGAGCGGCTGACCACGCGCGAGGCGCATCAGATTTTATATGAGGCCGGGCACGCGCGCCAGGAACATCGAAGAGTGGTGGACCAGGTGGCGGCTACGCTGATTCTGCAATCGTTCATGGAAAGACAGGGAATAGGGAATATTGATCCGGAACAAAAATAGAGACGTGGGCACTCCATCCTTTTTGCAAAAAGCGGGAAAAGGTTGGAGCGCACCTTTCTGTGAAAAGATGGTTGAAAGAAGAGTTTGATCGACAAAAGCAGCAAGTTAGCCACCGCTTCGCGGTGATAGCAAGTTAGCAAGTTAGCGGGTTCATTGCTGACGTAACTTGCAGCAGCGAGTCGGGCTGCTTCCTATGAACAAAGCTGGTTGAGGTTCGCGGTTTCCCACCCTTTCGCCAGAAAAAAGGCGAAAGGATGGAGCACGGAGCTATTTGGCATATTCATTTCCGGCCGTAACTCGACGCGGCGAGTTGGGCTGCTCCTGCTGAAACTGATCTTCAATGCCGTTGCGCGCCGCGCTTGACAGTCCCTGCCGCGCGCCTTAGCGTTGGAAACCGAAGAGCAGCCTGAAACGTCTAGGAATAGGTTGGGGCTTGATGCGGCTTTCCGATCCCTGACGCCCGCAAGCTGACCCCTGAAAGAGGAATATGATGAAGTGCTTTGGAGTGAAGAGGATGGCTGCGACGCTGACGTGCGTCGCGGCGGCTTGGATGGCAGGGGCGCAGAACGCCCCCAAGCCCGCTTATTTGGACACCACTATGCCTGCCGAGCAGCGCGCCGCCGACCTGGTGCAAAGAATGACGCTGGAGGAGAAGGCCACCCAGCTGGTGAACCAGGCGCGGCCGATTCCACGGCTGAATGTTCCGGAGTACGACTGGTGGAGCGAGGCTCTGCACGGCGTGGCCACGAACGGCACCACCGAGTTTCCCGAGCCGATCGGCCTGGCCGCTACCTTCGATGCGCCGGCGATTCACCGCATGGCCGAGGTGATCGGCACCGAGGGGCGCATCAAGCACGTGCAGGCGGTGCGCGCCAAGCTCAACGACTTCATGACGGGTTTGGACTTCTGGGCGCCCAACGTGAATATCTTCCGCGATCCCCGCTGGGGCCGCGGTCAGGAGACCTACGGCGAGGACCCGTTCCTGACGGCGCGCATGGGCGTGGCCTTTGTGACCGGAATGCAGGGCGACGACGCGCGCTACTACCGCGTGATCGCAACGCCGAAGCACTTTGCCGTGCACTCTGGACCGGAGCCGACGCGGCATAACGCGAATGTGGAAGTGAGCAAGCACGACGAGCTGGACACCTACCTGCCGGCCTTCCGCGCCACGGTGGTCGAGGGCAAGGCGGGATCGGTGATGTGCGCCTACAACCGCATCAACGGCGAGCCGGCCTGCGCCAACGAGTTTCTGCTGGAGAACCAGCTCCGCGGCTGGTGGGATTTCCGGGGCTACGTGGTTTCGGACTGCGGCGCGGTGCTCGACATTCACAGTGGACACAAATTCAATGAGACGCAGGCCGAGAGTTCGGCGGTGAGTCTGCGCCGCGGTATGGACAACGAGTGCGTGGACTTTTCCATGAAGGTGAACGACGACCACGACTACAAGCCCTATCTGGACGCGGTAAAGCAGGGCTACCTGAAGGAGAGCGAGATTGATGTCGCTCTGACGCGGCTGTTCACGGCGCGGATGAAGCTGGGAATGTTCGATCCGCCGGAGATGGTGCCCTACAACAAGATCGACGAGAAGCTGCTAGACTCTGCCGAGCACCGGGCGATGGCGCGCAAGCTGGCCGGCGAGGCGATGGTGCTGTTGAAGAACGACGGCGTGCTGCCGCTGAAGCCCACGGTAAAGAAGATTGCGGTCATCGGCCCGCTGGCCGAGCAGACCAAGTTCCTGATGGGCAACTACTCTGGTATGCCCTCGCACACGGTCTCGATCCTTGACGGCATCAAGAAGGAGTTCCCCGGCGCGGCGATCGAATTCGTGGCGGGCACGCAGTTCCTGAGTACGGACGCGGAGCCGGTGCCGGCCAGCGCGCTGACGGTGGACGGCAAGCCTGGGATCAAGGCGAGCTACGCGAAGTTGGACATGAGCAACTTGAATAACCCGGCCGCCAGTAAGCCGGTCATCGAGCGGGTGGAAGCCACGATTGATGCATCCGCCAGCAGTCTGCCGGCGGAAGCGGCTGCGTTGAAACCTCTGATGATTCACTGGGAGGGAATGCTGACAGCCACGGAAACAGGCGACTACAACCTCGGCTTGGCGGCTACCGGCTTTTTCCGCATGCAGTTGGATGGCAAGAATGTTACATCGAGCTACGGCGGCGACGGCAAGTCGGCCAAGCTGGGCCACGTGCATCTGGAAGCGGGCAAGCCGGCGAAACTTCAGGTGGACTGCGCGTTCGGATTCGGAAACGAAGAGATCGCGGCGAAGCTGATGTGGTCGAAGGTGGATCTGAAGCCGCAGACGGCGGCGATTGAGGCGGCCAAGAAGGCCGATGTGGTGGTGGCTGTGGTGGGCATCACCAGCGAACTGGAAGGCGAGGAGATGCAGGTGGAGGAGCCCGGCTTCAAGGGCGGCGACCGCACCTCCATCGACCTGCCCAAGCCGGAAGAAGAGCTGATCGAGGCCCTGGTAGCCACCGGCAAGCCGCTGGTGGTGGTGCTGGCCAACGGCAGCGCGCTGGGCGTGAATTGGGCTCAGGCCCACGCCAACGCCATTCTTGAAGCCTGGTATCCGGGCGAGGAGGGCGGCGCTGCCGTGGCTGAAACCCTCTCCGGCCGCAACAACCCCGCCGGACGCCTGCCGCTCACCTTCTACAAGAGCGTCGATCAGTTGCCGGCCTTTGAGGATTACGCGATGAAGGGCCGCACCTACCGCTACTTCCAGGGTGAGCCGCTCTATCCCTTCGGCTTTGGCCTGAGCTACACGAGCTTCGCCTACAGCGGACTGACCGTTCCCACCACGCCGGTGGCGGCGGGCAGCCCGGTTGTCGCCGAAGTCACCGTCACCAACACCGGCAAGCGCGCCGGCGATGAGGTTGCCCAGCTCTACCTTGAATTTCCCAAGGTAGCGGGCGCGCCGTTCCGGGCGTTGCGCGGCTTCCAGCGGGTTCATCTGGAGGCGGGCGCATCGCAGAAGCTGCGTTTCGAGCTTCAGCCGCGCGACATGAGCATGGTCACGGAAGCCGGAGAACCGATCATAGCCGAGGGCCAGTACACCCTCTCGGTCGGCGGCGGCCAGCCAAAAACCGGCGCTCAAGTGCTCGCGGAGGGCTTTGAGGTCAAAGGGCAGTTGGTGTTGCCGGAGTAGTCGGAAATTATTGACTGAATTCAACAGATGGGTGCCTCACCCTCGCCGCGCTTTTGTTTTTGCGGCTAGGGTGGGAATCCACGAACCTCAATAGGGTTTCACAAAGATAAAACAGAAACAGCAGGGGATTTTCTACACAATCCATCCCCCGCCAACCACCTCATCCCCGTCATAGAAGACCGCCGACTGACCTGGCGTGACGGCGCGCTGCGGCTCGTCGAAGGTGGCAAGCACTTCGTCCGCGCCAGCCAGTTCCAGCGTCGCCCAGGCCGGCTCGTGCCGGTGGCGAATCTTGATCCGCACGCGCATCGGCTCGGTCAGCGCGGGGATCGAAATCCAATTCAGGCCGCGGGCGCGCAGGGTTCGCGTGGCCAGCTCCTCGTCCGCGCCCACGGTGACGCGATGGCTGGCCGGGTCAATGTTCAGAACATAAAGCGGCGTGGGCGAGCTGACTCCCAGTCCCTTGCGCTGGCCGACGGTGAAGTTGAAGATGCCCTCATGGCGTCCCAGCACTTGCCCGTTCGAGTCCGCCAGTTCGCCCGCCGTCTCCGGCAGTTGCTGGCCCTGCTCTTCGAGGTAAGCCGTCAGGAACTGCTTGTAGTCGCCGCCGGGAATGAAGCAGATCTCCTGCGAGTCGGGCTTTTCGGCCAGGGCGAGGCCGTGCTGGCGAGCGACTTCGCGCACCTCCGGCTTGGTCATGCGGCCGAGCGGAAAGAGCGTGTGCGCAAGCTGCTCCTGCGTCAGGCCGAAGAGGAAGTAGGTCTGATCCTTGGCCAGATCGGCGGGGCGCTTCAAAATCCATCGCCCACGTGCAGGGTCGAATTCGTTCACCGCATAGTGGCCGGTGGCGATACGGCTCGCGCCTATGCTCTGCGCGGTCTTCAAAAGCTGGTCGAACTTCAGGTGGTTGTTGCAGAGTGAGCAAGGAATCGGCGTGCGCCCGGCCAGGTACTCGGCGACAAAGGGCCGGACGACGTCGGCTTCGAAGCGCTCCTGCTGATTGACGACGTAATAGGGAATGCCCAGGTGCTCGGCGACGCGGCGAGCGTCGTAGACATCGTCAAGCGAACAGCAGCGGCCAGCCTTCGGCGCATCGGGAATGCCGTGCCGTCCGGCGAGCCGCGTCTGATCCCAAAGCTGGAGGGTCAGGCCGACGACGGAATTCTGCGCATCGGGACCACCCTCGCGGGCGAGCATCGCCGCAACGGTCGAGGAGTCCACCCCTCCGGACATGGCTACGGCAATGGTTGTGCGCTCGGTCATGGAGCCCTTCCGGCAAGTGGGATTAGCGGAGTCAGCAAGGCTGGAGTGATCAGCTCCGCCGACCCCGCTCTCACAAGATTCATCCAAGAGTCCCCGCCGCCACCGGCGAAATCGCGCGCAGGTGGGCGACGGCTTCAGGAACTACCTTCAAAACATAATCCACATCGGCTTCGGTTGCGGTCTTGAGCAGGCTGAAGCGCAGGCTGGCGCGGGCGCGGGTCTTGTCCAGGCCCATGGCCATCAGCACATGGCTCGGCTCGGTGGCGCCGGAGTGGCAAGCCGAGCCGCCGCTGACGGCCACGCCCTTCAGGTCGAGAGCAATCACCAGCGCCTCGCCCTCCAGATGGTCGAACCAGATGTTGGTGGTGTTGGCCACGCGCGGAGCATCGCCTCCATTCACGCCGGTGCCGGGAAGCTCCAGTATGCCCGCCTCCAGCCGGTCGCGCAGAGCTGCCAGGCGAACGAGAGTTCCATCTTCCAACGAGTGCATGGCCAGCTCCGCGGCCTTGGCCAAGCCGACGATCCCCGGCACGTTTTCGGTTCCGGCGCGGCGGCGGCGCTCATGGCTGCCGCCCACCAGCAGCGGCTCCAGCGGAGTTCCGCGGCGCACAAAGAGCGCGCCAACGCCCTTGGGCCCGTGCACCTTGTGAGCGCTGATGGAGCAGAGATGGCAGCCGAAGCGATGGACGTCGAGCGGTACTTTGCCCGCGCCCTGCACCGCGTCGATGTGAAAGAACGCGCCAGCCGCCTTGGCTATTTTGCCAATTTCCTCGACGGGTTGAAGAACGCCGGTCTCGTTGTTGGCCAGCATCACGCTGATCAGTCGCGTCTCCGGGCGCAGCGCGCGCTCAATCGCCGCCGGGTCGATCAGGCCGCTCGCGGTGGGCGCGACAAAGGTAGTCTCCACTCCGAACGCGGCCATGCGCTCCGCCGCTGCCAGTATTGCCGAATGCTCAATCGAAGACGTCACGAAGTGATCGCCGGGGCGCAGCAGGCCGAAGATCGCGGTATTGTCGCCCTCGGTGCCGCCGGAGTTGAAGACCACTTCGGCGTCGTGGCAGTTGAAGAACTCGGCCAGAGTGGCGCGGGCTCGGTCCACGGCGGAGTGCGCCTGCTGTCCGTCGAGGTGAATCGAGCTGGCGTTGCCGAAGCGCTCGATCCAGTACGGGCGCATCGCCTCCATCACCTCCGGCAGCAGAGGAGTGGTGGCGTTGGCGTCCATGTAGACTCGCGTCATCGGCGGGCGGCTCCTGACTCGATTGTACGGGAGCCGAAATTTCGCGCGGACGGACGGGCGGGCCGCTGTTCTGTCCCACCCAAGCCGGAAAGGATCAAGAGGCAGGTCCCTCGACTGCGCTTCGCTTCGTTTCTAATGAACAAAACTGGTTGAGACTTGGGTATTCTCCATCCTCTCGTCAAAACTCGCGAGGATTGGTTAACTATTTAGCAGGTTAGCCACCGCTTCGCGGTGATAGCGAGTTCGCGAGTTAGCGGGTTCATTGCAGACGTATCTTGCGGCGGCGAGTCGGGCTGCTCAGGATGACAAGCGAGGGTGGGGCACCCAACGAGCGTCGTTTTTATTTCTCGCTGTCCAGCATCTTCATCTGCCGCTCGTCGTAGCGGCTTCCCGCCACGGCATCGGCCGGAAGCACCGCCTCGATTGCAGTAATCTCATCGGCGCTGAATTCGACGGCAAGCGCGCCCAGGCACTCAGCCAATTGCGATCGTGTGCGCGCTCCCACCACCGGAACGATGAAGCTGCCCTTGGCCAGCACCCAGGCGATGGCCAACTGCACCTGCGTGATGCCCTTGCCGGCGGCTATCTCCTTGAGTTTTTCAACCAGTTGCTGGTTTTTGGTCAGATTGTTGCCGGTGAAGCGCGGCAGATTCGCGCGGAAGTCGCCGCTCACGGCCGGTTGCGAGCCGGAGAGCAGCCCCCGCGAGAGAGCGCCATAGGTAGTCGCGCCAATGCCCAGTTCTTCGAGTACGGGGAAAATCTTCGCCTCAGGAGCGCGGCTGACCAGCGCATACTCGATCTGCAGATCCGAGATGGGATGAACGGCGGCGGCGCGGCGAATGGTCTCCGGGCCTACCTCGGAGAGGCCGATGTGGCGCACGTAGCCGGCCTTGACCATCTCCGCGATGGCTCCAATGGTTTCCTCAATGGGCACGTTGGGGTCAAGGCGCGACGGCCGGTAGATGTCGATGTGCTCGACGCCAAGACGCTTGAGCGAGTAGGCCAGCGCAGTCTTCACGGCGACGGGCCGCGAGTCAAAGCCCAGCCAGGCGCCGTTCGGCCCCCTCTGCGCGCCGAACTTCACCGAGAGCACGACCTTATCCCGCAACAGGCGCAGCGCCCGTCCAATCAGCATTTCGTTCGCGCCCATGCCGTAGAAGTCGCCTGTATCCAGCACGGTGACGCCCGCGTCGATGGCCGCGTGGATGGTCGCAAGGCTCTCCGCGTCGTCCGTCGCGCCGTACATTCCGCTCATGCCCATACAACCCAGGGCGATGGGAGAGACCTCGGGGCCAGTCCGCCCCAGTTTGCGCCGCTGCGTGGATGCTGCCGTCATGGTTTGCCTCCTTCCAACGAGCATCTCAGAGCTGGATGAAGCAATCATGCATGGTTAGCATTGATTGCTGCTGGTTGGCGCCGAGATGGAATCAGATTCACTGTACCATAGCTTCGATAACATCAAGCTGCAAGAACAACCTAAGGAACCCCTGCGCAGGTGC
>PLPA01000150.1 GCA_003159355.1 Acidobacteriaceae bacterium
GGCTGGCGTATTCATCCCGAGAAACGCGCATGTCGCCAGGATCGATTCTGGATTCGTGACAAATCGCCAATGCACTCGTTGACAGAAGTTCGGTCCCGCAAAGTCGGCCAGTGTTCATCGATTTGCACCAGATGAATCTCAAGGTCCGCCCATTTCATGAAGGTAGGGCTTGGTCTGCACTAGCCGGTAATCGCCCAGGTCAACTGCCGGGTTGTCAACCACCGGGGAACCAACCCACCACCAAAGAACCGCCGCGCAGACCGGATAAAACATTCATGGATCACGCTCTGCGAGGAATCGGAAAACCCTGGGCAGGCCGGGTGCCCCACTCTCGCCGCGTCTTTGTTTTTGCGGCTAGGGTGGGATACCAGGATGCCCGTATTTTAGTACCTACGAAAATGTTCTATACCTGAATCACTAGCTCGCTGTACTGCTTGAGTTGCGGATCGACCGTGACCAGATGCAGCGGCTCGCTGATGGCCTGAGCGATCAGCAGTCGGTCAAAGGGGTCGGAGTGATAGAGCGGCAGTTCGGCCACTAGTGCGGCGTGTCTTGAAGAGACAGGCAGTTCGATTAACCCGCCCGCCATGAATTCTTGGGCAATTCGATGGGGATCCGCGTTGATCTTCCCCAGACGGGCCTTGATGGCGATCTCCCAGACCGTGGCCGAGGAGACGTAAACAGCATCCGCGTTGACCATGAGACGCCGGGCCATCTCCGGTAGGCGTTGCGGCTCGTAATATTGCCAGCAGACGATCTGCGTATCCAGAAGAATCTTCATCAGCGGCCTTCAAATCCAGCCAGAATCTCATCCGGCAGAGGCGCATCAAAGTCTTCCGCAATCCAGCCCTTGCCCTCCAGCAGACCAAAGACAATGGGTCGTTTTTCAGGCTTGAGGCTGGTCAACCGCGCCACCGGGTGGCCCGAGCGCGCGATCACCACATCGGTGCCGCTGGCGGCCAGGTCAACGAGCTTGGAAAGTTGGCTCTTGGCTTCGTAGATGTTCACGATGGGCATGGCAATCTCCTCGACTTGACGAGCTGCGGAAAAACTCCCCCGGGCGGTAGGCCGGGGATTTATCCCCGGTATAAAGCCAATAGAATCAGCGGTGGCTTTAGCCACTGAGGTATGCTTTTCGGACTTTTGCCTGGGAACAAGCCTTTTTCCGCAGCCTCTTGACTAGCTCCTCTACATGATTCGCTCCTCAACTTGACTCGTTCCTCAACTTGACTGGCTCCTCTTTTTGACCGTCTCCTCTATTTGACTAGGTCTAGTCTAGTCTGATTTTCCTACTTTGTGCAGCAGATTTGTGACAGATGCTCCAAATTAAGTCCAATTTAACCCCGAAATGCGATGGAAAACAGGTTTTTCGGGCAGAATTTGGCCAAAAAAACGCCAAAGAATCTCTATATCGAGACACAGGCTTTTTGGCGTGCAATTTCTCAACAATGGTGCGGGTGCCCCTGGTCTCGATTCTGAGACCGGGGATCGTCGGACTCTACCAGCCCAGAACGTAGGCAAAGAGAAGCGGCGCGACGATGGAGGCGTCCGACTCGATGATGAACTTGGGTGTCGCCTCGCCCAGCTTGCCCCAGGTGATTTTTTCGTTCGGAACGGCGCCGGAGTAGGAGCCGTAACTGGTAGTAGAATCACTGATCTGGCAGAAGTACGCCCACAGCGGAACGTGCTCGCGCTGCAAGTCCTGATGCAGCATCGGCACCACGCAAATGGGGAAATCGCCGGCAATTCCGCCCGCGATCTGGAAGAAGCCCAGCGGCGTTTCCGCCGTGGTTTTGGTGTACCACTCGGCCAGCTCCATCATGTACTCGATGCCGGTGCGCACGGTGTGGATGTTCTTCACGTCGCCGGTAATGCAGTGGCCGGCGAACATATTGCCCAGCGTCGAATCCTCCCAGCCGGGGACAAAGATGGGCAGGTTCTTCTGGGCCGCAGCCAGCAGCCAACTATCTTTAGGATCAATCTGATACGACGCCTTCAGATCGCCGGAGAGCAGAATCTTGTACATGAATTGATGTGGGAAAAAGCGCCCCCCCGCCTGGTCGGCGCGCACCCACTCCTTCAGGACCACGTTCTCAATGCGCCGCATCGCCTCCATCTCCGGAATGCAGGTGTCTGTGACGCGATTCATGTGCCGATTCAATAACTTGGCCTCGTCTGCCGGAGTCAGATCGCGGTACTGCGGCACGCGCTCGTAGAAGTCGTGTGCAACCAGATTGAAGACATCCTCCTCCAGATTCGCCCCCGTGCAGCAAATGCCGTGAATCTTGTCTTGACGAATCATTTCGGCTAGCGAGATGCCTAGTTCAGCCGTGCTCATGGCGCCACCGATGGTGACGAACATCTTGCCGCCCGCGGCGAGCAAGGTATTGTAGGCTTCGGCGGCATCCACCAGCGTTGCGGCGTTGAAGTGGCGATAATGGTGCTTGATAAACGACGAAATAGATGGCATTGTACGCATAGTTCTCCCACATCAAAACTAACACACGCGATTTGACGGGAGACGGCTGGCCGAAGCCGCGTAGACCCTTCCGGTAATGAATTGGATGACTTGTACTCCGCTCTCCATTATGATCGTCTAAGAATAGAGCAGGGAATACGCCAAGCGTCTTTTTCGCAGTCTGCCCCCAGACTGTGCCTGTCTTGTTGTGGATGGAACAGTTCGCGCTGCTTCTGTCCCTGCCTGCTAGATGAAAAGCAAGAGGGCATTCAGGAGAAGAGTCCTTGATCAACGGAAAGCGTATTGCGGTTGTGATGCCGGCTTACAACGCCGAGCTGACCCTGGAGCAGACTGTCCGCGAGCTGTCCGACGTTGTGGACATCCGGATTCTGGTGGACGATGGCAGCAGCGACCAAACCGCATCGCTTTCAGAAAAGCTCGGCGTGCTCACGTTTATTCATGATGCGAATTACGGCTATGGCCGCAATCAGCAAACCTGTTACCGCGAGGCTCTGGCTGCCGGCGCCGACATCGTGGTGATGGTCCATCCCGATTACCAATACACGCCTACGCTGGTTCCCGCGATTGCGGGCATGGTGGCCAGCGGAGCCTATGACATGGCGCTTGGCTCTCGCATCCTGGGAACGGGGGCGCTGAAGGGCGGAATGCCGCTCTATAAATACATTGCCAACCGGATCCTGACGGCAGGGCAGAACCTGTTTCTTGGCGTGAAACTCTCGGAATACCATACCGGATTTAGGGCTTTTTCGCGGAAACTATTGGAGACCCTGCCGCTTCTGGAAAACTCCGACGACTTTGTTTTTGATAACCAGATGATCGCTCAGGCGGTCATGTTTGGCTTTCAGATTGGTGAGATTTCCTGCCCCACGCGTTACTTCGCGGAGGCTTCTTCCATCAATTTCATGCGGAGCGTGCGGTATGGCCTGGGAGTACTAAGCACGACCGCCGCTTTCGTCGCGCATCGGTGGGGATGGATACACGCGCCCATCTTCAATCCATCAGGAAGAAAAGTTGTTATCCCGCATGACTTCGGTATAGCGCTGGTTTCTGATCTTCCAATCGAGCATGAAATCAAGGGAGAACAGTGAAGCCATGACGACTTCTACCGGTCACACCCTACGCGCGGAACAAGCAGGTTCGCGCCGCCGCCTGCTTCCCATCATTATTCTCGTGGCCCTGGCCATCCGCATGGTGGTGGTCTTGTTTACCTTTCGCGGGCTGCCCTTCGCGGAAGAATACTTATCCCACGCTCAGTTCGGCTGGGAGATGGGCTGGATTGCGCGCGCGCTGGCCAGCGGCCATGGATTCAGCTCTCCTTACTACTTTTGGAGCGGAGCCACAGCGATGCAGCCGCCGCTTTATCCTTTCCTCCTGGCCGGTGTCTTCCGGCTCTTCGGCATTTACTCGCTCACTTCGGGATTCGTCATCCTCTCCATCAATAGTTTGCTCAGTGCGCTAACATGCATTCCCATTTACTACAGCGCCAAATACTCCCTGGGCGCGCGAGCGGCGAAGATAGCCGCCTGGATCTGGGCCTTGTATCCCTTCGCCATCTATTTCTCAGCCGGCCGCGTCTGGGAGTATGCGCTGACCGGCCTGCTCTTCTCCACCTGCTTCTGCGTCGCGCAGCGCATTCATCACTCCGCCAAGCCCCTCGCATGGCTGGGATGGGGCGCGCTCTTCGGCCTCACCGCGCTCTCCAACCCCGCGATACTCTCCCTGTTGCCGTTTCTGCTCGTGGTGGCGATTTGGAATGCGCGCCGCACCAGCCGTCGCTGGCTGCTCAACGTCACACTCACCGTACTGGCTGCCCTCGCCGTTCTTACGCCCTGGATGGCGCGCAATTACCGCACCCTGGGCATTCTCTGCCCTGTCCGCGACAACTTTTGGCTGGAGTTTTACTCCGGAAACTACGGTGATTCTTCGTTGAACCCGGTTGCGGCGCATCCGGTCAACAATCCCGTCGAGATGCAAAAATACCTCTCCATGGGCGAGAAGGCCTTTCTGGCCGAAAAGCATACTCTGGCCATCGCCTCCATCAAAGATCATCCGCTCTTTATCGTGCGGAAAACCATGCGCCGTATCTTCTATTACTGGACCGGATTCTGGAGCTTTTCGGCGGATGAATTACAGCGGGAGCCCTACTCGCCGGGCAATGTTTTTTATTGCTGCTGCATCTCGCTGCTGATGCTACGCGGCGTGCTCCGCCTGTGGCGACTCAACCGCTCCGCCGCTCTGCCATATCTGGTTCTCATCGCCGTTTTTCCGCTGACGTACTACCTGACCTATCCGCTGATGGATTATCGCCAGCCCATCGAGCCGGCNNTTCACTGGATCGGCGCCGAGCGCGCGCTCGAGCCGGCATTCGTCGCGGAGTCTACGACGGCATAGGCGCACAACCCAACACAGAGGTGCCCCATCCATGCACGTTCTATGCACAAGGATGGGAAACCCCACACTCTTTCCCGGCGGAATTTACATCTTCGCCGCTTCCAGCAGCGCGTTGAGTTTGGCCATCACCGGAAAAGCGTCGGCGACATAGACGACGTCGGCTTTCCCGCGCGTCCAGCCGCAGTTGGGGTCCAGGCTGATAGCGCGCCTCGAGCCGATGAAGCGCCAGCCCACTACGTGCGGCTCTTCGCCGTGGCAGCAGGTGGAGAGGCCCTTGGCGTGGCGCGGCGTTGCGCCGGTCTGCCCGATCTGATTCAGGTGCGTCAGGAATGGAAGCACGGAGTTGCCCTCGCCGCCCTGATCGACCAGCGATTTGCTGCTGCCCAGCGACGCGCTGGTGGCGTGCAGGAAGCCGAGAATCAGCTCGCCCGCCTCGGCGACATGCACCTGGCCGTCGGGCTGCTTCTTGGTCCAGCCGGCGCCGGCGACGAACAACATCTTTGCGTCTGGCCGGATGGTCTGCGCGCCGAGCGCGGGAGCGCGGAAGCCGCTGACCGTGGTGCGTTGGGCGGGGAGTTCAACAGAAATGTTTTCGATCTGAGCCGCGCCGGGTTCGTCCACAAAGGCTGTATGAGTGCCCGCGTCGAGCAGCAGGAACCAGGGGCGCGCGCCGCGGCTGATGACCGCCTCAATCCGCTGGCGATAGAACCAGCGGCTTGCTTCGACATTTTCCGTGCCGCTCAATGCCGTGATGTGCGTATCGACGAAGCCGCCCAGGCGATGCGCGACACCGGCGGCGATGCGCGTAAAGCGCGAAGTGCCGGGGGCGAGAACGATGGTGGCGCTGGCGGCGCGGCAAAGGGCTTCGGCGGCAACGGCGTCCGAGGCGTAGCGCGCCTGAGCAAAAGCTTCGCCTGAGACGGCCAGCAGGCGCGCGCCTGTGGACGCAACGGCGCTGGCCGCTATTGCGGCGTCGACGGCGATGATGCCGATGGTGAGCGGAGCGGAGAGGCGGGCGGCCAGCTCCAGGCCGGCCGTCACGGCTTCGAGCGAGGCTTTACTGAGGGCGGAGCCGGTTTCGTCTGCGTGCGTGAGTACGAGAATGCTTTCCATTATTCGGCTCCAATCCATTCGACCAGCTCGGCGGCGATCTGATCCGGGGTCATATCTTTTTCCACACGCGTGGTGCGCTGCTGTTTGGGCAGGCTCACCGAAAGGTAGCTGAGGCCGTTCGCTTCCAGCTTGGTGGCTTTGGCCTTGGCGAGCGCGGGCATGATGGTGCGCATATTCGCCATGCCAACCTGCGGATTGTTTCTTGGCTCAGCCAAATTGCCGGTTGCCCAGCCGAGAACGGCGGGCGTTCCGGCGCAGACCGAGACCTGATGCTTGCCGCCTTCGACGCGCTCCAGCACTTCAAAGCTGCCATCGTCGCGCAGATCGATCTGGTCCACGCCCTGGAACTGATCGGTGATGCCGAGGCGCTCACCCACGAGTTGCAGGGTCACACCCGCGCCCCTCGTCGCCGACTCCCAGCCGCCGAACAAAAGCAGCTTGGCGCGGTCA
Source organism: Acidobacteriaceae bacterium (assembly GCA_003159355.1). Taxonomy (GTDB): domain Bacteria; phylum Acidobacteriota; class Terriglobia; order Terriglobales; family Acidobacteriaceae; genus Telmatobacter. Next base: position 6,434 of record PLPA01000150.1, read on the forward strand.
AGCCCGGGCAGGGCAGCGATGGTCTCGGCCAGCACGGCTGCCGTCGAGTGCGCGTCCGGGAAGCCGCCGATAGGTCCGTCGATGGGAACCAGCTCGAAGGCGACCTTCTGCGCCACGGTCATCATCACCTGTTGAAGCTTGGCCTTGGGGCCGAGCGAGACCAGCCACAGCTTGCTGCCGGGGTTCTTGGCGGCCAGAGCCGCCGCTTCATAGAGAGCGCTGGCCGCCCAGGGGTCGAGGACCGCGGGCAGAACCATCTCGTTCTTCAGCCCCGGACCGGCGGGGCCTGTGACCGGCTCCAACGTTTGCAGCGGATCGGGTACAATCCCCGCGCAAACCACGATGTGCAATGAGTTAGGCATGATTTCTTTCCTTGAATGAGAGTTAGCAGATCAGCCGGTAAAGTTGCGTATCATTCCAGTAATCCAGTGACCGCGCAGGGCCAGAAAGTTCCGTCGGCTACGACGATTTGGTATTTCTGACCTAGGTAAGGTCCATCCTTGGGCGTTTTATCTTTCAACGCCCGGGCTTTGTAATCGCCAATGGCAAAGCGAGCCTGTTCGCGGTCAGTATGGTAGTACTGGTTGCCCGCCAACTCGAGCTTTTTGCCGCTCAGCGTCGCGTCCACATAGATGAGGTTGCTGCAATTGTTGGCGCCGTCGCATTCTGTGCGCATTCGAATGGCGGAAATATGTACCGGAAGGGGAAAGTCGATGTTGGGATAGGGCTTGGGCGGCGGTTGTCCTGCCCGATATTTCTGAGCATGGAGAGACGGCACAATGATCAGCAGAAACAGCAGTACCATAACAAACTTTTTCATGGTTCCCCTCGCTGGCATAGAATTCAATGGTTGCACTCTGTAGAACCCCTTCTTACAGTAAATGTTTCGCGCGTGTTTTAGAAAACTAGCATGTTCGCCGCCGGCTCACTTCTCTGCCGAATGCAGGCCCCCGGAGCCGGCGCGGAAGTTGATCTTTAGGTAGCTCCAAGTTCGTTATTGAGGCCAGGGAGTCAGCCCCTTCTACAAGCCGAGCATCTCCAGCAGTTCTTCCACGGTGAGATGGTGGTGAGCCGCAATTCGCTTGAGGATGCTGGCGAGGGTTCCGGTTTTGATTGGCTGATGAGCGGGAATCACTTCGTGGTTCTCTCCGTCCAATTGAGTGGTCACGCGTATGTGCGATCCCTTTTGACGTGTAACCTCATAGCCCAGGACTCTCAACGCTCTGGCGAGCTGCGCTCCGTCAATGTCGCGCGGCAGTCTCATCAGGCCAGCACTTCATCGCGCACGAAATGAAGGCGGATGATCGCCGGCGGCTGCATAGTCTCATCGAAGTAGCAGTTAACCGCATCCTTGACCATGGCACGCAACTCTTCGAGCGTATCGCCCTGCGTGTGAATTCCATACCCCAAAGCGGATGCAACGTAGCCTCCATCCGCTTCGTCTTCACGCACATCGAAGATGATTTCATTCATGGGGAAAGCTCCATCCTGTCAGCTTTATGCTACACCGGCAGTAGGCCCACAGCAAGCTGCGAAGGTCACTTAGTCGTCAGCGTTCGCCGCCCGCGAAAGGCTCAATTTTCCGCCGAATGCAGCCCGCCGGAGCCGGCGCGGAATTCGATGTTACTGTGCTCGCCGTCGGGGGAGTTGCCGCAGTTCCACAGGCAGGCGCCGCAGTGGATGCACTTCTCGCGCTCGAAGGCTGGAGCGCCGTCCTCGCCCAGCGTGAGTGCCTGACCGCTGCACATCGCGATGCAGGTCTTCTCGCCGCACGCGATGCACAGCTCCGGATTGCGGAAGACGACGTGATCGGCGAAGCCGGGCATCGCCTGGACCTTGCCGCCCATAAGCAGCGCGTCCTGCTGCGTGACCAGCAGACGGCCATCAAGCGGAATCTCCGGCCAGCCGCGCACCGAAAGCAGCGCATCGTGGAAGGAGCGGCCATCGGCGATAGCCAACTTCGTTGCGTCCTTGAGCTTCAGCCCGTCGTAGGAGTTGGCAGCGAAGGGGCGAATCTGCTTATGCGCTGGAGGGATGTGCGCACGCAGCGAAAGTTTGCCGCAGGTCAGCCCGGCCAGCGCCATGCCGATCATGCCTTTCACGATGCCGTCCTGAAAGCCGTTGCGGGCGTTCTCGGCTTCTTTCGCTCCGCGCTCCACCCAACTGGCGCGGCGGCGGGTTTCGTAGGTGGCTGCGAGATTCTCCTGCGTGAAGGGTTTGCCGGCGCGGAGCAGTTCGATGACCGCTTCGCCCAGTTGCGTGCCTGTCGCCCAGGCCTCGTCCACGCCGGAGCCGGTCAACATATTCGTGCTGCCGGAGCCTTCGCCGATGCGCGCGTAACCGTCGCCGGTGAGGAACGGCTCGCCGTGGCGGCCTGACTCTTCCAGCGACTTCGCGCCCCAGGAGCGCAGCGTTCCGTCCTTCAGGTACTTCCACAGCGCGGGGTGCTGAATGTAGTGCTGCAAGTAGCGATAGGCGGTGCGCGAGGGGTCGCTCATCCACGACGGGACGAAGATGCCGACGGAGACGAGCCGCTCCGGATGCACGTAAAGGAAGCCGAAGATCTCCGGCTCCGGGTAGCCGAAGCTGTGCCAGACGACGCCGGGCTGGAGCGGGGAGCTTTCGAGATTGGAGTCTTCGGGCAGCTCGATCACGAACTTCATTCCCAAGGCCCACTCGCGGTGCGCGTGACCTGCGGGCAGGCCGAGCTTTTTGTCCAGTGCCTGGCCGACCGCGCCGACCGGGCCGTCGCCAACGACGGTGAGCAGGGCGCGCACATCCATTCCTGCCATAAAGCCATCGGTTGGCGCGCCGGATTTGTCCACGCCCTGATCGGCGAGGCGAACTCCCTCAACCCTGTTCCCAGAGAAGAGCGGTCCGGCTACCGGACTGCCGGGCCAGATCTGCACCAGGCCGGTGGCCATCAGTTGCGTACCGATCCACTGGTTGAACTGGCCGATGGAGAGCACCAGGCCGCCGTGCTTGTTGAGGAAGGCTGGCGTCCAGGGCAGCGTGAAGGCATGGTCCTTGACGCCGAGCAGGGGGCCGGCTGTCCGTAGTAGCCTGTCGCCGAAACGCAAAAGCACGGAGCGCCGGCTGGCGCCGATGGGGTCGAGCAGGTACATCACCCGTTCAGATTTGACGGGGACGGCCATGGGGATTTCGGCCGGATTGAGGTTGGGAAAGCTGGAGCGAATCGCCCGGCCTTGCGTGACCACGCCGCTGACGCCGGAGCTGATGTCGTCGGCGCGTTCGTAGCACAGGACTTGCAGCGGCATTCCCGGCGCAACGCGGCTCTCAAAGGCGGGATCGGCGGGGTTCTCGGTCCAGGCTTTGGTGAGAGTGGAGAGAAAGCCGCCCATTGCGGGGCCAAAGCCAGCGCAGGCGATGTCCACCTCCATCGTCTGACGATCGATCTCCGGGGATTCTGTGGTTGTTACTTCCGCGCTCATGCGGGCCTCCTGAGAATCGATCCGTGGTCTTTGACAAAAGCAGCAAGTTAGCTTCCACTGCGCGGAAATAGCGAGTTCGTGGGTGAGCGTTGCTGGTTTCGGTTCGTGGTATCCCACCCTAGCCGCAAAAACAGGAACGCGTCGAGGGTGGGGCACCCGGCGAAAAAATTTATACTGACGCTCGTTTTAGCA
>PLPA01000187.1 GCA_003159355.1 Acidobacteriaceae bacterium
GGGCGGCGGTCGTGGGTCAAAACCTACCCTTTGTGGGACGTAAAATACTAGCAACGCTCTGAGGTGAAGCCCTTGAAGTTCTGGAAAATGGTAAAAATGCGCCTTCTAAGGCGTCAGGCAGAACGCGGGAACGCTGAGGCCATGACATGCCTAGCCGTCGATCACATGGATTTGCAAAACTTCGACGAAGCAACGCGCTGGTTCCGCAAGGCTGCTGATCTGGGCTTTCCAGCCGCTCAGTATATGCTTGGGTCCGTCTACGACGGTGACTACGGCAAGGGAGTAGAAAAAGACAGCGTTGAGGCCGTCCGCTGGTATCGTCTAGCTGCGGATCAAGGGGATGCGGACGCTCAAAGAGCTCTGGCGGCAAACTATATTCTCGGCAATGGCGTTGCAAAGGACATCCCAACCGGCCTTGGGTGGTATCGAAAGGCAGCGGAGAATGGCGATATAGCGGCAAAGATCATGCTCGGGGGAATATACGCGAGTAGCGAATTTGTCCCGAACGACACTGCCGAAGCGGTTGTATGGTATTCATCCGCTTTCAAAGCCGAGTCTCTGACCCGCTCACTGGCAGAGGAATACGCGGAAGAGTTGCGGTGGTTCCTGAGTGTTGCTGAGGTCGGCGACGGTGATGTGCTGCTGAACGTCGCAAACCTCTATAACAGTACAGGAGGTGGAGTGCTGCGGGACAGCACGGAAGCAATGCACTGGTATCGTATGGCCGCAGATAAAGGCAGTGAAGAAGCCCTCTGCTTCATAGGGAAAATGTACGGTGACGGCGACGGTGTTGACCAAGACTTTTCAGAAGCAATGCGCTGGTATCAACTGGCGGCTGAAAGGGGAAACGCTGGCGCAATGTTCAATATTGGGATGATGTACGTCTGTAGTCAAGGCGTTTCGTTGGACAAGCATGAGCTAGGTTTTTGGTTTTACCTTTGTTCAAAATGCTCATTACCGCAAGTGCAGGAGAGCACTGTGCAGGAGGTCTTGACAACCAAGTTTGGCCCTGACTCCTTAGCCGAAATTCGGGAGCGCGCTCAGCGGTGGATTGAGACTCATCCTAAAATCCATTTCCGCTGATTGAGCAAGGCTGAGGCGCATTTAAGGTTTTAAGCGATCTACTATCCGCAAAAGCTGGCTGGCAAAAACAATCACTTCTGCTGCGTCCTCTGCGTGTGTTGAGACGTGCCGGTGACTCTGTGGATTCTTATAAAAGCCAATCGCACCGGCGAAGAGATTTGCCATCGCTTCCTGTTCGGCGATTGGGAGTTGCGTATCAGTAAGCGGTCCGGGCGTTGCAGATTGACCCTTCTTCTCGGCGGGCCTGAACGCATCGCGCATCAGTTCCTTGCCAAGGTCATTGGGGCCGAATTTGCCAGCGTTGCGGACGGCGACTTCCACCTCCCGGAAAGCCTGGAAGACGGCGGTATCATATTCGCCGCGCATGAAAGCCGGATATACCTTGCTGGCGATGAGCGGGTGAAGCTGGCCCTTTGGCAAGAGGCCAGCTTTACGATAGGCCGCAAAATCTTCGCGGGACGTGATTTGCCTTCCCCTCCGTGAAACGAAAAACCAGCTACCCATCGAACTTGCCTTTTCCACGAGCAATCCAGCGCTCCGAAGCCATGCCATGGCCTCCATGAGCGCTAGGTTTACCTCCTGCTGCTGGCTTTCGTAATCCCGGCGTGGAGGAGCGTCGAAGAAATTGTGGTAGTTGATGCCACCTTGATTCTTGGCCGTATCTTCGTAGCCGATGAGGTGCAGGAGCAACACGCCGGCCAGCTCATCCACTTCGAGAGCGAGTAGATCGTCGACATTCGGAACGAGGGATGAGAGCGAGTGGAACATAACGTGTGGCCTCTGTAAAACAATGTAGCAATGTCGGCATTCGTCGCTGGCATCGAACTAACGCAGAAAGTTAACTTAGTCCTTGAACCAGTCTGGGTGTTCTTTGGCAAGAATCGCCCAAATGTTTTCGTAGAGCGGCCAATACCAATCCTCCGAGTCCGTACCCCGCGCCACTTTCCCTAACGCTTCCCTTCCTGCCGCTGTGCGCCAAAGCCACAGGTTGCGGTTGCGTACCGCTTGGTCGAAAACGAGTTTGCCCTCACGCTCGTATGCTGCTAACAACTGCTCAGGTGCCAAGCGACCATCAGCATATGCCGCCGCGCGCAAGCCAGGATCATCGCTAGTCAATAGCCCCTGCAACAGGCTGGAGTTCCTGCGTAGCGCAAGCTTTGCCAGCCCCTTACGCACACTTTGGTAGAAAGACAGAGAGCCACGCGCGTTTTCCTTTGTCTCCTTTTCTATTAGCTTGGAGTTGGAGGGTTCTGGCCACCAACGATTCANNGCTTTCGGCGAGCTTCCATGCCGAATCGAACACCGCATTGTATCTGGCACTTTCTGAGCCATCCACGAAGTCTTCGCGCGGCGTCCACATCCGTTCGTTGTGACTTAAGATTGCAACAATGAACATAAGGCTCTCGTCAGAGAGCGCGTCCCACGGCTTGGAGCGTTCCAGGAGGTCACTCAGAAAGTCGTCGTCGATCCAGGGGTTCTCAAACAGTGCACACAACTCTTCCTTAGGGGCTTCGGCGAGCCACGCGGCTGCTTGCTCACGAGCTTCTTGCTTTCGTTCGCCAAACAACTCGACGGGAAAGTGGGTGTATGCGGGCCAGCGCGTCCCGTTCGAGAGGACTGCAAGCCGAACTGCACCGCACGGCTGTGAGCTTTGGAATATCGGTCGCAAGGTCTCCATGAACCGCGCATATCGCGCCAACGCAAGGTCGATCAACGGGCTGGAACGGCCACGCAGGGCCACCTCGGCCTCCTCGTCAACCGGGTCGTGGTCAAGCTCATCCATCGACTGCTTGGCCCGCTTCTTCAAGAATTCGGCTACGGCCTCCGGCGACATGGCCAGCAACTC
>PLPA01000161.1 GCA_003159355.1 Acidobacteriaceae bacterium
GCGCGCCATTCATAAGGTGGTCTTCGAGGAAGGCCTGGGGATAGACGGCCAGCCGATGGTCTATCTCGACCTCACGCACATCGACCGCGCCACGCTGAATCGCAAGCTGGAGGGCATTCTCGAAATCTACGAGAAGTTTGTCGGCGACGACCCGCGCGACGTTCCCATGAAGATATTCCCCGGCGTGCATTACACGATGGGCGGTTTGTGGGTGGATTTCAACCAAATGACCAACATTCCCGGCATCTTTGCCGCCGGCGAGTGCGAGTACCAGTACCACGGCGCCAACCGTCTGGGAGCTAACTCGCTGCTCAGTTGCATCTACGGCGGCTTCGTCTCCGGCCCCAATGCGTTGAGTTACGCCAAGAGCCTGCCCGCGCCGGAGGGCGACGGCGGCCACGCGGCTGAACTTACTCGCCAGGCCGGGATCAATTCCAGCCTGCTCAAGAACAAAGGGACGGAGAATCCTTTCAAGTTATGGCGCGAGTTAGGCGATGTTATGACCAAGCACGCTACCGTGATCCGCTATAACAAGGGGTTGCAGCAGGCCGACGAGAAGATCGTCGAACTAATGGACCGCTACCGGAATGTAAACTTGAGCGACAAGAGCCAGTGGGCTAACACCAGCTTCGCCTTTGCGCGCCAGTTGAAGAATATGCTGGAGCTGGCGCGGGTCGTAGCGCAGGGAGCGCGGTTGCGCGATGAATCGCGCGGCGCGCACTACAAGCCCAACTTTCCCGAGCGCAACGACGAGCAGTTCCTGAAGACCACCAAGGCGAGTTATACCGGAGACGTGATCGGCCCGCGCTTCGAGTACGAAGAAGTGGACACACAATACATCAAACCGCGCCCGCGCCGTTACGACGCGGCGAGTTAAGCAAAGGGAGACTGAGAATGGCAACGAAAACTGTATCTTTCGAAATCAAGCGCCAGGCCAGCCCCGATGCTCCCGCCGTCTGGGAGAGCTTCGAGATCGAGTGGCGGCAGGGCATGAACGTCATCTCAGCGATGATGGAGATCGCCGGTAACCCTGTAACCGCCGACGGCCATAACACCACGCCGATCACTTATGACTCGAATTGCCTGGAGGAGATATGCGGCTCCTGTGCAATGCGCATCAACGGCAAGGCCCGCATGGCCTGCTCGGCTCTTGTTGATAATCTGGAGCAGCCCATCCGCGTCGAGCCGCTCTCGAAGTTTCCGCTGGTGCGCGACCTGCAAGTGGACCGGTCGGTTTTGTTCGAGAATTTGAAGGCCGTCAAGGCCTGGGTTCCCATCGACGGGACTTATGACTTGGGCGCGGGCCCGCGCGTCCTGCCGCAAGAGCAGGAGGCGATTTATCCGCTCTCGAATTGCATCAGTTGCACCTGCTGTATGGAAGTTTGTCCGCAGTTCAACGAAAACACTAACTTCGTAGGCGCGGCCACCATCGCCCAGGTCAAGCTCTTCAACAACCATCCCACCGGGCGAGTCTTGAAGGAAGAGCGCCTGCGCGCGCTGGCCGGCGACGGCGGCATACAGGAGTGCGGCTTTGCGCAAAACTGCGTCGAAGTTTGTCCCAAGAGCATTCCGCTGACTAACACCATTTCCGACGTGAGCCGCGACGTACTTATCCAGAAGGCCAAGGATTTCCTGCGGAACTGACAGTGATGATTGCCCACAATGGAAGAGATGGGCCACCTAGTGTATAGACCACATGAATTGGTAATGATTCCTGGACAAGAGCGGGCGAGGACACCCGCACTACAGCCGGTCAGGAGACCGGCGCTACAATCCGCATATTACAAATTCATGCTGTCACGGTACTACTGCGCATTGCGGTATTGGATGGTCTCGCCCTCCAGACGGTACTCGGCCGAGCAGACGTCACCGCCGCAGATCATCGCATCGCCGCCGAACAATTGGCGGTGCGTAATCAGTCCGATGGTTCCGCAACGCGGACAGGAGAGGACGGCCACGAACGAGCGTTGCGCATGGCCCGACTGCGCATGGTTTTCCAGCATGAAAATCGTTCCGGGGTCCATTCTTTCGGGAATCCATTCTTCCAGAAACTGCAAATCGGCTGACATAGCGCCCTCCGGTCGGTTGAGGAACCAGGGCTGCGCCGAATCGTCCCGGCTGGCCCTGTTGTGCAACAACAGCAGGCTGCGAATGGCATCGCGGAGGCTGAGGACTCCTCCGATTCAAAACAGTGTCGCTGGCCGCCAGCCGGCAAGTCAATCGGAATTGTGCGCGGGAAGTATCGAAGCAGGTTCCCGCGGTGTGGAAAAGCCGTCCGTTATTGACTTGCTCCCACCACTGCCTTGACCTGCGCGCCGGCCACCGCGTCGATGGCCCTGTAGGTGTCCATGTTGCGCAGGATGCTCTCGACGTAGCCGCGCGTCTCGGTGAAGGGGATGGATTCGACAAACTCGTCAATGCCCTGATAGGGTCCGGCGGCCTGCCAGTCTTCCACGCGGCTGTCGCCGGCATCGTATGCGGCCAGCGCGTACTCGGTTACACCGCCGAACTTGTCCAGTGTTTGGCGAAGGTAGCGAGTTCCGAGCCGGATATTGGTGGCTGGGTCAAAGAGTTGAAAGCTCTGAAAATTGCTCATGCCCTCCTGGCGCGCCAGCGTTTTGCCAACCGCAGGCAGCAATTGCATCAGCCCGCAGGCATTGGCCTTGGAGACGGCCGAGGGATTGAACTCCGACTCCTGGCGAATCTGCGAGGCGACAAGATACGGATCAAGGTTGTTTTTGGCCGCCTCGGCCTTGATCGTCTCCCAGTAAGGCTCGGGGAAGAGGATGCGCCAGTAAGCCATCGGAATGGACTTGATGGAAGCGGAGGCGGCGTAGGGCAGCGCGCGCTTGACCGCGCGCAGGGCGCGAAAATTCTCGCCATAGGAGGCATAGATCTGCGCCTCGGCCAGCGCGCTCCAGGAGGCGGAATCCGGGTCTGCGGCAATCTCCTGGGGGATGTAGTCGTTCAGGCCCGCGTTGGCCAGCAGGCGCGCCTTGGCCAGGTGCGGGCTGTCGACGGGAAAGCTCTCCATGAGCAAAGGCACGGGCGGAGGCTGGAAGCTGTCCAGTTGCGGCTGCGGGTCTGATTGCGCCGGCGCATCGCCGAGGGCGGCCAGCCGTTGCCGCGCCATCTGAGCATAAAAGAAGTGCTGGTAGGCGCGGATGATGGCGCGATAGTTGGCTGCGGCCTGGGCCGGCTTGTGCTCTTGCGTCTCATAAAGGCGTCCGCGCCAATACAGGGCGTTCACCGCTTCCGGGGCAGTGGGATAGAGCTGAATCTGCTCGTCGAAGAGGCGCGCCGCCTCGGTGTAAAGCCCTTGCCGGTAACTCAGCCAGCCGGCCTTCCAGTGCGCCGCCGAAGCATGTTTGCTGTCAGGAAAGTGCGTGGCCAGATCGCTGTAATACTCAACCGCCGCCGGATACTCGCGCCGCAGCAGGTACGTATTGCCGCTGTCGTAGAGCGCCTCGGCCAGCCACGAACTCTGCGGGAAGCGCGACTGCATTTCCGCCACGATGCGCCGCTGTTCGTCCAAATCGTTGCGGTTGCGGGCCATTTCCATCAACAAATAAAGCCGCCGCGCGCCGTTATCGTCCGGCGTGTCGGGCAGTGCTTCGGCCTCGGCCGTGCTCAGCAGCTTCAGCTTCAGGTCGCAGGCCGCCGCGGCCACGGCAAAGCCCGCGCGGCTGGCTTCGTCGAGGCTTGCATGGCGCGCCAGCGCGCGGTACTGCTCGCCTGCCTCCTGGTAATGGCCGGCGTTGTAGTAAGCGTCGCCCAGGCTGCGCAACTCCGCGATGGTCAGGCTGCTCTCCGCGCCCATGGCGGTGAGTTTTGCCCGTGCAATCTCCGCCTCGGAGGCCAGCGGATGAGCCAGCAGCAGCCGCTTGAAGAGGCTCTCCGCCTGTTGCTCCAGCCCCAGCGCGAATGCCGCCTGGGCCTGCGCAAGCTGATAGCCGGGACGGTTGGCGGCCTCGGTTCCGGCGGCGGCGGCGAGCACGCGTTCGGCACTGGCCGCGTCCTTCATCGCCAGCAGCGTGTTGGCTTCCAACTCCGGCGCCTGGGCATCAAAAATGCTCTCCGGATAGCGTTCCGCAAAGCCCTTCAGCAACGCTTCGGCTGTCTCCTCATTGCCCACCTCGTGGTTGGCGCGCGCGTCCAGAAAATCGGCGTAGTCGGCCAGCTCCGCGCCCGCCTTCCGAGCCAGGCGAAAATCTTCAATCGCCTCGCCGTAGCGCTTGTCCAGCAGGTAGGCGTGGCCCAGCGCCAGGTAGGCCGCCGCCGCCGCCTCGCCCGTATGGTGCTGCGCATAGCTGGTCACGCCCGCATAAGCCGACGGCGTGCGCAGCGTGGCCAACTGCTGGGCCATGGGGCGGAGTTCGGTGGAGGCCACAAAGGCCAGCTTGATCCTCGCCGTGTGCGCTCGCCGCGCCGCTTTGACCTTGGGGCTTACGGACTTTTTGGCAGCCTTGCCAGCTTTGCTCGCTGGCTTCGTGGACTTCTTCGCCTTCGCGCTGGTGGGCTTGGCGGGCGTATTTCCAACCTGCTTCTTCACCGTCGGCGACGGCTTCTGGGCTGCCTTCTGGACTGGCTTTTTGGTCGTCGTCGCCGGCTTCTGGGCTGCTTTCTGGACTGGCTTCTTCGCTGGGGAGGAAGCAACGTTGGCAGGAGCGGTTGCCGAGCCGCCAGAGGATTGCCCCGCAAACGGCAGCACCATCAGCAGCATGAAAAGCAGAATAGCAAGGCGGCGGGTAGCCAGCCGCGGAACGAAAGTGGGGGAAGACGCGACGCTCATCTCTTCACTTTAAGCTGCTTTCGCGCACTACGCGGCAAACGTGAACCACTGGCGTTACCGCATAAGGCGCAAAGTGGGACAGATCCGCTGCTTCGAAGATTGCAGAACCGCAGATTCCGTATTTGGCCCCTGGCCCCGCCGTCCATTACACTCGTCTATAGCGACCCAAACGCAAACGCCGCATAGGTCCAAAGGATTTCCGCAACCAACCGCCATGCCAACCATCCAATCGATAGCAGGAGAACTCGAACCGCATCCAGACGTAGCCCTGATCGCCAGGGTGCGCGGCGGTGACATCTCGGCCTACGATACACTGGTCCGCAAGTACGAGCGCCAGCTCTTTCGTATCGCCCAGCACATCACCCAGAATCGCGAGGATGCCGAGGACGTCATGCAGGACGCCTTCCTGAAGGCGTATGAAAAGCTCGATCAGTTTCAGGGCAATTCGAAGTTTTACACCTGGCTGGTGCGGATTGCGGTTAACGAAAGCCTGATGCGCTTGCGCAAGCGGCGCACCGGCAAGATGGTCTCCATCGACGAAGACATCGAGACCGAAGAGGGCAGCGTGCCCCGCGATCTGGCCGACTGGGCGCCCGACCCGGAGCAGAATTACAACCAGGCGGAGTTGGGCGAGATTCTCAGAAAAACCATTCAGGGGCTGCCTCAGGGGTTTCGTATCGTGTTTGTGCTGCGGGATGTGGAAGGACTTTCGACCGAGGAGACGGCGGAGACACTGGGGCTGAGCATTCCCGCCGTCAAATCGCGCCTGTTGCGCGCCCGCCTGCAACTGCGCGAACGCCTCAGCCGCTACTTCCACAGAACAAAAGCGGTCAAGAATACGGGGGTTGGAAAGTGACCTGCAAAGAGTTTCTCGCCCTTCTCGACGACATGATTGACGACTCGGTTACCGCCGAGGCGCGCGCCGAGCTCGATGCCCACCTGGGCCGCTGCGCGCACTGCGAGGTCATCTTCAATACCACCCGCAAGACCATCGAAATCTATCGCTCGCATGAGATCTACGAACTGCCCGCCACCCTGCGCGATCGCCTCCACGCCGCCATCATGGCCCGCTGCAAGAAGGCCTGCTGAGCGCTGGCCCTCCTATCTTTGGTTACGAAACGGGATCAAAAAGTGAAGTCGATGTATAATAAACACTCAAAGAACGTAATGAGAGGCAACATAAAACAGACCGGGATCATTTCATTTTTGTGATTGTTGCGTCTGCGGAAAGGAGTGGGAAATGAACGAGATCATTGGTTTTGCCGCTGTCATCGTTTCCATCTTCGCCGGAATGCTCTTCAACAATTCCCGCTTTAACACAATCGAAGCTCGTTTCAGTTCTATCGATACTCGCCTGGATCGTATGCAGGCCGATCTTTCGCAGTTTTATCGCGATCTCGGCCGTCACGATGCAAAGATTGAATCCCTGGAAAAGAAGGCAAGCTAGGCTGGGTACCCCAGACCTTCGGCGCAGTCTTATCGCGCCTGATCTGGAATACCACGCTGTTCGATCTTCAAGCCGAAGGCCGCTGGCCCCACCGCAGGTGGCCCTGCCCCCGCCGCATGATTTACCCTCAGAGTTGTTATGAAACTCCAGCACACACTCTTGCTTCCCGCCCTGGCCGCAGCATTTGCCGCATCGGCCTACGCCCAAACCTCGAACGATCTGCCCGATGCGCCCGCGGCCACCGCCGCCACCCTGACCCGCCCCAACGGCCCTACGGTCGTGATGGACACCTCCATGGGCCGTATCACCTGCCAGTTCTACCAGAAGCAGGCGCCCAAAGCGGTAGCCAACTTCATCGGCCTGGCCGAGGGCACGCAGGAGTGGACCGACCCCACCACCCATCAGAAGCACCACAAGCCGTTCTTCAACGGCACCATCTTCCATCGCGTCATCCCCGGATTCATGATTCAGGGAGGCGACCCCACCGGCACCGGCATGGGCGATCCCGGCTACGCCTTCAGGGATGAGTTCGATCCCAATCTGAATTTCGACCAGCCCGGCCGCCTGGCCATGGCCAACTCCGGCCCCAACACCAACGGCAGCCAGTTCTTTATCACCGAGCAGGGCTACGACTCGCTCAACCAGCACTACA
>PLPA01000061.1 GCA_003159355.1 Acidobacteriaceae bacterium
GTGGCAATGCCGGAGGCATTTACCGTTCCCGTGCCGATTGAAGCGCTTCCGTTGAAGAAGGTCACCGTGCCCGTGGTCACCGGCGTTGTGCCTGCCAGCACCGTCGCTGTCAAGGTGACGCTCGTGCCATAGGTTGCACTGCTCGGCGCCGCCAGCGTGGTTGTCGTTGTGACTGGCGCCACGGTCACCGTCGAAGCGCTGGAAGTTGAGGCGGCGTAGTTCGTCGTAGCGCCGTAGCTGGCTGTGATCGAGTCCGCGCCTATGGACAGGGTGGTCAGGCTCAGCGTGGCAATGCCGGTGGCGCTATCCACTGCGCCGGTGCCGATTGAAGCGCTTCCGTTGTAGAAGGTCACCGTGCCCGTGGTCACCGGGTTGCTGCCGGAGGTCACCGTGGCCGTCAAGGTCACACTTGCGCCAAAGGTAGCGCTGGTTGGCGCGGTCAGCGAGGTCGTGGTCGCTGGGATTGTCGCGACACCGCTCAGACTGATTTGCTGCACAAGGAAGACCGCGTTCAGGTTGTTGTCGGTGATATTCACCGCACCGGCCAGGGAACCGAGGGTGAGGGGCGCAAACTCTACGCCCAAGCCGCAGTTCTCTCCGGCATTCAGCGAAGTGCTTCCTGTGCAAGTGGTGGCAGATCCATTCAGATTGAAGCTGTCGAGTGTTTGGCCCGTCGTCACTGCATTCAGCGCGGTAAAGACCAGCGGCTGGTTGCCGATGTTTTGCACCGTCACGTTTTGCGGGCTGTCCATGCTGGTCTGGCCCACATCTGTAGAAGCAAAGCTCAAGGACTGCTGGCTCTGGTTCACTTCCACCAGGAGGCCGTTTGCCCAGTCTGTCAGGTACACATTCCCAGCGCCATTCACCACTATGCCGAAGGGCATAGCCATGGGAGCGCCACCGGGGTTACCCGTATTCAGTACGCTGGCCACGCCCGCTGCCGTCACTTCCACCACTCGGCTATTGCGGGAGTCCGCAATGTACACATCCCCCGCGCCGTCCACCGCCACGTCATAGGGGACATTTAAGGTCAGGCTGCCGGTGCTTAGTACGCTGGCCACGCCCGCCGCCGTCACTTCCACTACACGGCTATTGCCGGTGTCCGCAATGAACAGATCCCCCGCGCCATCCACCGCCAATCCAAAGGGGTAGCACAGGCCTGTAGCATCACAACCATAATAGTTCTCGCCGACCGTTGTTACTGGCAGGCTGTCGGTGTTCAGGACGCTGACCACGCCCGTCGCCGACAACTCCAATACGCTGTTGTTGTTTTCGTCCGAGATGTACACATTCCCTGCGCCGTCCACTGCCAGGCCAGTAGGACCAGACAAGGTCAGGCCGCCAGTGCTAAGAGCGCTGGCCACGCCCGCCGCCGTCACTTCCACCACACGGTTACCGTCCATATCCGCAATGAACACATCCCCCGCGCTGTCTACTGCCACGCCCTGGGGATTACCTAGACTGAAACTGCCGACATTTAACACGCTGGCCACACCCGCCGCCGTCACCTCTACCACGCGGTTGTTACATTCGTCCGCTATGTATGTATCCCCCGCACCATCCATCGCCGCGCCCGATGGACAACTCAGCGCCAAGCCGCCGGGAGTACCCACATTCAGCACGCTGGTCACGCCGGGCTGAAAGACGCCCAGAGGCCCCTGGCCCACGGCGAGGAGATCGGTAGTGGCTTGCGTTCCACTGGCGTCTACCAACTGCACCGCGCCCATGCGCACCCCTGGAAAAGCCGGCTTCAGGTCCACCACCACGTTGCAGGTGTCGGCGGCGCTATACGTATGTCCGGTGACGCAGGTGGTGCTGGCATCGGCAGTGTAATCCTTGCCGCTCGCGCCCTGGGTGAGCACATTCACCGCCGTCAGGGTGTCCGCACTCTGAAAAGTGTAGGCGAGCGTCTGCTGATGGCCCATGGCTAGGACGCCCGCGGTTACCACGTCCGCCGCGCCGAAGTTGACGCTCGGGGATATCTCCACTACACGGCTATTGCGGACGTCGGCAATGTACAGATCTCCCGCCCCATCCAACGCCAGGCTGGAGGTATTCGCCAGGGTCAGGCTGCCGGTGCTCACCACGCTGGCCACGCCCGCTGCCGTCACCTTTACTACGCGGCTGTTACCTGCGTCCCCAATGTAGATATTTCCCGCGCCATCTACTGCCATGCTGTTGGGAAGGAACACGGTCAGGCTGCCGGTGCTCACCACGCTGGCCACGCCCGCCGCTGTCACCTCTATAACTCGGCTGTTTTGCTCGTCCGCAATGTAGACATCTCCCGCCGCATCCACTGCCAAGCCATAGATACCTTCTGGGGTCAGGCCGCCGGGAGCACCAACACTCAGCACACTGGCCACGCCCGCCGCCGTCACCCCCACAACACGGTTGTTACCAGTGTCCGCAATGAAGAGATCCCCTGCGCCATCCACTGCCACGCTATTGGGTTGAAACAGCGCCGTGCCGCCGGGAGAGCCTACATTCAGCACACTGGCCACACCCGCCGCCGTCACCTCCACTACGCGGTTGTTACCAGTGTCCGCAATGTACAATTTCCCTGCGCCATCTACCGCTTCGCCACCCGGTTCACACAGGCCTGTCGTGGGACAACCAAGCGCCGCGCCGGCCGTTGTCCCCGGCAGGCTGCTGGTATTCAACAGGCTGGCCACACCCGCCGACGTCACTTTTACCACAAGGTTACTGTTGACTTCCGCTATGTAGAGATCCCCCGCGCCATCCACCGCCACGCCCGTGTCCCAGGACAGGTTTATGCTTCCGGTCTTCACTATCGACGTGATTCCGTTGAAGGTGACCGTCTGCGCCCCGGCCTGCGGCGCCATCGCCATGAAAACAAACGCCAGCAAGGCGAGTGTGGCCAACCAGAAACGATGAGGCCGGTTGGAAAAGAGACGTGAAGTAACGGAATTCTGCGTACGGTTGCGGGCGGACAAACTCATGACAAAACCCTCCAAAGAATGTGCAATGCGATTTTGGGGAGCGCTGTCATGGTTCCAGAAGGAGAGACAGGGAGCATCACCCTTCCAGAAACTAGCAAAGGGGAAGTCAAGAAATCCTATGCTTAGGTATAGGGCCTTGAATTATCTTTGATATTTTTGATGAATTTTGAAGGATTAGACGGTGTGTATGCCGCAACCCTGCGGTCGGCCGGCGCGGCGGAGGCCGTCAGGCGGTGAAGAAGTCCGGACTCGACATCGTCCTGCTCGCGAAGGCGATTGCCTGGGCGCGGTTTTCCAGATGCAGCCGATCGGTGATCTCTCCCATGTGATATTTGATGGTGGCTTCGGTCAACCCCAGAGCGCGGCCAACCTCTTTGTAATGTCTACCCTCGGCTACCTGGCGCAGAATCTGATTCTGCCGCTCGGTCAGCGAAGCGGTGGGAGGATCGGCAGGCTTGGCGGCTTCCCGTTCGCGGGCGCGGCGGGCAAACTCAGCCAGAATCTTTGCTGCAAGTCCCGGCGAAAGCGGTGACTCGCCACGCGCCAGACCCTCCAAAGCCTCCACGAAACCGTCCATGGCGCCACCCTTCAGCAGGTATCCGCTGGCGCCGGCCGCAATGGCGTCAAAGAGATGCACGTCGCTCTCGGAGACTGTCATCATGACGATCTTCGTCCGCGGATGCAGGCTCTTGAGTGCCCGCGTGGCCTCGATGCCACTCTCTCCGGGCATCTGCACGTCCATCAGGACGATCTCCGGCCGCAGGCGTGAAGCCTGTGCGATGGCCTGCGGCGCATTGGCGGCCGTGCCCACGACGACAATCTCGCTCGCCTCCAGAAAATTCTGGAGTCCTTCGAGAAAGAGAGCGTTGTCGTCGACCAGCAGCACCCTCATGGTTAAGATTCCTTATCAACTATAGTAGCGCCTGAGAGGGCAGGAGCGCCGGAGCGGGAATGGGCACCAGAAGCCTAATCCTGGCTCCGGTTCCAACACGGGAATCGACCGTGAGCAGCGCCCCGATCTCATCCGCCCGCTCGCGCATCATGAGCAGCCCATGGTGCCCCGTCCGCTGCTCGGACTGGGCCGGATCGAAACCGCAACCGTCGTCCTCCACGAGGATTTTCAACTGATCCTGCTCCCTCTCGACAACCACCTGCACCCGGCTGGCCTTGGCCGACTTGCGCACATTGGCCAGCGCCTCCTGCACGATCCTCAGCAACTGCGCCTCCACGCTGGGTGAAAGCATCCCTGTCTGGCACTCGCAGCGCACCACCAGTTCCGCTTGCAGATCGCAATGCTCGCGATACCACTGAAGCTGCTGCTCCAAAGCCTGTAATAACCCCTGCTCGCCAGATACGCTAGCCTGCAGCCCGGTAATGGACTCGCGCAGGCCCATATGCACACCTTGGACGATCTCCAGCAGGCGGACCAAGCGCTGGTCGGCCTGGGCATAGTTTTGTTTGGCAATCAGTTTTCGCGCAGCATACGCTTGCATGGAGAGAAAGCTCCAGATCTGCCCTGGTCCATCGTGCAACTCCCGGCCCAGCCTTTGCCTTTCCCCCAGCATCGAGAGCGCCTTCTGCTGTTCTACGATGCGTGCCTGCTGTTGTTTCTCAGTCGTCACTTCCTTGAAGACCAGCACGCGGCCCAGCCGGTACCCCGCCGATGTCCGCAGCGGGGTCTGCGTTGCATGATAAAAGCGAGGGGTTCCAGCCACCTCCCGGCTCACTTCCAGCGTTGACGCACAGCCTTCACCATGGAAACCGGCAAGCGCGGGCCAGGCGGCGACGGCGGCTACCAATGTGCCCGGCATTCCCGCGAAGATCGCCTGGGCGGTAGGGTTCATCTCCACAATGCGATCGGACTCGTCCAACACCATCAGGCCGTCGATCATGGTTTTGACCACAACCTCCTTCGCCAGGGGAACAATGCTGAAGATGCGCCAGCGAAAATACGCCCAGGATACAATGACGCTGGACAGTAAGAAGCTCGACGGCAGCGGCGCCAGTACGCTGGAACCGTGCACGGACACAAGCATATGACCCAACCAGGAGATCATGCTCCCAATCAGCATCAGCCACGCCTGACGCTGACGCAATCCGGCGCTGCGCAGTACCCAGCGCGCGAAGAGGCCGAGGGTAAATAGGCTCATCAGTTCCGCGACAAGCATCTGCGGCTGGTTGGTAGGCCCATCAAGCAACTTTGGCACACCGGCTTCCATCCCTCCGAATCTCCAAAACCACCCATGCCAATGATTGGTGAGAATGATCAAGCAGGAAACACCGACCACACCTCCCAGAACAGCGGTAATCCATCTCGGCCCCTCCCGTTCGAATCCACTCACTTGGGAGATGAATCGGAACCAGAAGAAGATGACAAGCTGGCTGGAAATCATAAGCAGATTCATCCAGAATATGTATGAATCAGGCTCGCTGCTTTGGCTTGCGAAGAGCAGAGACAGGAGCCATGTTGCCTTGCAGACCTGGATACACATCAGCGATCGGGCGCCCGGCTCCTTGCGGAACTGCCATGAATAGACGGCGATGCCCTCCATGACAGCAACAGCAACGAACGTTATCCAAAGATGCGTGCCGAGGCGCGCTAAAAAAAAATCAATCGGAATGCTCAATAAGATGACTGCTCCTGGCTTCCAGTCTAAAGCCTGGGGATTGATTTGTTCCTTTGCTTTTCTTCGGATAGGGGATTTCCGTTGTGCAGATTGACGATGGATGCATGGGCAAGCAGAATGGGCGCAGTATTGTTGGACAGCGTGCCGTCGGGAAAGCGGAAGTTATCCCCCTTCGCTTCACTGGATAGCGTCAACTTTCCATCGCTGACTTTGGCATGGTCGGCGGCTCCGTTAAGAGCGCGAGTAAAGGTGATCCCAGGCAAGGCGATGTGGCATTCTTTATCCCCAAGGTCATGGGCAGATGCTAGAAAGGGCACACAAAGTGAGAGGAGCGGCAGCACGGAGAGCAGCATCTTCATGGTTTATGGTTATTCCTTTTCTGACGAAGCTTGAATCGGTTCGTCTGAACTACTGTGATAGTGTTAACAAAACCTGAAGCAGAAGGTGCAACGATGGCCCGGAAAACCGACGCCGTCGTATAAAATTCTACTTCGGCAGCGCAGCGGTTCCGTTCACCGTGAAGACCGCTTCCGACTTTGCCTGGGTCTCTTCCGGCCGCGCGCCGCCCACGGCCAATGAGTATTTGCCTTCGAGGATCAAGCGGTTGCCCTGTTCGTCGACGCTCGACAACGACCGCGGATCAATCTTGAGGGTTACCTGCTTGCTCGCGCCCGGTGTCAATCGGATAGCCCGAAGACTTTCGGAACGGGATTCAATCACCGATAGTGTTTACAAGCTAGACCCTTTCAGAGTGACAGTGGCGATGAGCGGCAGCGATGCGGACGACGGACCCGCCTTTATTTTGTACTCACCGGGCACGATCGTCCAGCGGTCTGTTGCGGCATCGAAGATCGACAAATACAACGGATCGATTTTGAGCGTCACGGTCTTGCTTTCACCAGGGTTGAGCTCGACCTTTTCCCATCCGATCAGGCGCTTCGGCGGCTCACCCGCGGAGGGCGGCAGGCTCAGGTAAACCTGGGCGACCTCCTGCCCCGCGCGCTTGCCAGTATTGCGGACCGAGAAACTGACCTCCGCGGTTGCGCCGCCCGTTGTCTTCAAATCCGAATAGGCGAATGAAGTGTAGGAGAGGCCAAATCCAAAGGGATACGCGGGCTTCTTTTTCTCGGCGTCGAACCACTTGTAGCCGACTTTCAGGCCCTCGTCATAAACGGCGGGAAATGGTGGTTTCGGACCCAGGAGACCGTCGATCGGGCCGGGTTTCTTTCCGGGAGGAGCGGGGACGGAGGCGTGGGGCAAGTCGGAGTCCGATGCCGGGAATGTGATCGCCAGCTTGCCGGAGAAGTTGGTCTTCCCGAAGAGCAGGCTGGCAAGCGCTTCGCCTCCACGGATTCCCGGATACCACGCTTCCACAATGGCGGTCACGTTCTTCGCCCACGGCATCAGAACAGGATCGCCGCTCTCGATGACCACAATGGTATGCGGGTTAGCGGCGGCAACTTTTTGGACGAGCGCGTCCTGGCCATCGGGCAGGGAGAGCGTTTCCAGATCACCGCCTTCGTGCGTGTGCTGGGTCACGAATACGATGGCGACATCCGCCTTCTTTGCGGAGGCAGCGGCGGCATCCAAATCAGTACCGGGTTCGTAGGAGACCTTGATGGCGGGCGCCGTATCGCGAATCGCATTCAGCGGGGATGAGCGATGGAAGATCACTTGCGAGAAGACCGCGAGAAGATCATGCGCGGATTTCGGATCGGGTACGGCGTTTCCGCCCGCGGGATCGACCTGCGCCGATCCGCCGCCGGAAAGCACTCCCGCATCGGCATGACCGCCGATGATGGCAATCGATTTGAGTGCGGCCGCGTTCAGCGGCAACTGCGCCTTGTCGTTCTTCAGCAGAACCATGGATTCTTCCGCCGTGCGTTGCGCCACTTTGAATCCGCGCAGCACATCCGGCGCCTGGGTCGGCTGCGGGTTGTCGAAGATTCCACTTGCGAATTCGGTCCGCACAATACGCCGCACCATGTCGTCCAGACGCTCAACGGGAACCTGTCCGCCTTCAATCGCCTTTTTCAAGGCAGCTCCAAAATAACGGCTGGTCGGCTGTTCCATGTCGAGGCCGGCCAAAGCTGCTTTCACGGTGGTGTGAGTGGCAAACCAATCCGATACCACCCAGCCCTGGAATCCCCATTCTTTTTTGAGAACCTGATTCAGCGTGTAGTCGTTCTCGCAGCCCCAGTCGCCGTTGATCAGGTTGTAGGAGCACATCAACATTCCGGGCTTGCCCTGCTTGACGCCGATCTCGAATGCCAGCAGGTCGGTTTCCCGCATGACTCTTTTATCAATGATCGCATTGGCGAAATAACGTCCCGTCTCCTGGTCGTTGACGGCATAGTGCTTGATGTCGCCGATGACGCCCTGCGATTGCGCCCCTTGAATCCACTGGGCCACGAGGTTGCCGGCAAGGATCGGATCTTCTCCCAGGTACTCGAAGTTACGGCCATTGCGGGCTTCGCGCGCGATGTCCACGCCGCCGCCCAGCGATATGTTGTAGCCCTGATCGGCCAACTCGCGCCCGACGAGCGCACCGAAGTCACGCGCCAGGGAGGTGTTCCAGGAAGACGCAAGCGCAAGGAACGAAGGCATAGCCGTCGAATACCGGCCTTTACGGGCGCCGCCGCCGGAGCCCACTGAGCTGTCGTTCATATTCAGATCGGGCAGGCCCAGCCGTTCGATGCCGGGCACGAATCCGCCTCCGCCATTTGAACGGACGGCCGCGGGATCGGTAGGGCCAAGACCAGGCATGCCCGAGCCATGGACAAGCTGAATCTTTTCCTCCAGCGTCATCGCCTTCAAGACGAGTTCGGCGCGCTGATCCGGCGTCAGGGTCTTGTCCATCCATGGGCCAGTGGGCTTTTTCGGGCCGCCTGGGAACTGCGCGTAACAACACTGCACTGCAGCAATGGCGATCACTGCCGCCGCAACGACTTCAGCAATCTTCTTTCTCGCGAACATTGTGGTTTCCTTTCCTCGATATGTGCGTTTCATGCCTACTACCAGGCAATCGTCAAACGAACTCTGTATGCGAACTGAGGCAGCCTGGTCTCTACTTGCCGGCCTCTTTGGAGGGGGTAGCCGTGAAATCGCCTGTGACGCCATAGGGATCGACATCGACGCTGCCGGCAATCTTGCCTGAATCATCAAGGGCGCCTGTGTAGGTAAGAGTCAGTGGGCTGCCGTTAAATTCCGAGTCATACTTCCAGGTCACCTTGTTCCCATCGATGCTGCCCGTGATCAGAACATCCTTTTCAGTCCCCTTGCAGGTGCCAGTGAGTTTGGTCTCGGTCTGAACGAACTTGCATTCCTGGTCACTCTCGTTACCGGCAATGCTGTTGTGAACGGTCCATTGACCAGTCAGGCTGGGGGATCCCGCCGCCAGAGCGGAGGTTGCCGCGAAAATAAACAGGGATGCGATAAGCGTGGGTTTCATGAATTTGGTGCCTTTCCAATGTCAAGTTGAGCTTACGCGAGAATTCTATGTGGCAGAAACTGCCAGTGTCAACATATACTGCCAACAGAGGAAGTGCGATTGGCTACGAATTCCGAAGTACTGCTGAGGCGCAAGCAACAGGTCGTGCAAGATGCGATCTGGAATGCCGCGATTGATCTGTTTGGCAAGAAAGGCTTTGACGAGACCACCGTGGACGATATCGCCGCCGCCGCAGGTGTATCCCAACGAACCTTCTTTCGCTATTTCGCATCGAAGAGCGATTTGATGGGTCAAGGTATGCTGACCTATGGAGAAGCGCTAAGGGCGGCCATCAAGGCATCTCCGAAGTCCGCCAATGCATTTGACGTTCTCCGCGGAGCCGTTCTGGACGTCGCGACTACAGTGGCTTCCTTTCCGCGCACCCGGGACGTGATTGCGATTTCGATCAAATGTCCCGCGGCGCGCGAAGCTCAACTGTCACGGATGGGCCAGGTAGAGCAGATTGTTGCGCAAGCCTTTGCTGCCCGCATGAAGAGAGGCCGCGAAAATGAAATGAGTTCGCGATTGCTTGGCGGACTCACTCTCACAATCCTCGATGAGACGATGCGCCTCTGGTTTAATGGCGGAACCCAGGACATTGCCGTAGTGGCGGAGCAGGTGATGAAGGGGTTGTGCAGCCTTGTCGCCGGCGCGGATGGTTGACCGAGAGCCAGATTCTCAAATTTGACTTTGGGCTTAGGATGGTGTGTTTTCCCAACTGTTTTTCGGAGTGAGTGCAGATGAATGCAAACGGTGCAGATGTGAGGATCGGCAAGACGAGTGAAGCGACGTTGACGCGGCGCGAGGCGTTGCAAGGGCTTGCCGGAGTGGCAGCAGCGGCGATGCTGCCTTTGGGTGCGGCGGCGGAGAAGGCCAGTAAGCCCACATCGGCGAGCGCGTGGCCAGCAGAGGCGGAGACAAAGGCTGTCGCGGAACGCTTGCTGGAGTTCACCGGAGGCTGGCGGTTCTATCGCGGCGATGCGGTAGGTGCGGAAGCGGCCGTGTTCGACGACTCCGCATGGCGTGTGCTGGATGTGCCGCATGACTGGAGCATCGAGGACCTGCCCGGCGAGGGGGATGAAGGCAAAGGCGCGATCTGGAGCGAAGGCACAAGTCCTTTGCGCACTGGACCGTTCGATGCGAACGCAAGCGAGGGACAGATCGCAACTGGCTGGACCGTGGGCGGCATGGGCTGGTATCGCAAGTCGTTCGACAAGCCAGAGATCCCCAAAGGAGGCAACGCGGAACTGCGCTTCGATGGCGTTTACATGAACTGCGACGTGTGGATCAACGGGGCGCACCTTGGAAATCATCCCTACGGCTACACACCATTCGCGTTCGATGTGACGCCGCATCTGAAGGAAGGCAAAAACGCGGTGGCCGTACGGGTGAACAACACCGGGCGCAACAGCCGTTGGTATTCGGGCTCCGGCATCTTCCGCAAGATCTGGCTAAGCGTGGCGGGTGAGCTGCGCATTCCCGAGTTCGGAGTAAGCGTGACAATGCCGCAGGTGGCAAAGGACGCGGCCCTGGTGAACGTGGAGGTAACAGTCGAGAACGCCGGCGCGGCGAGCAAGAAAGCAAATGTGCGGGTGCGGCTGATCGATGGCGCAGGCGCCGTCGCTGGTGACGCACAGGTTCCGGTCACTGTCGCCGCGGGTGCTAAGTCGACAGCGACGTGCGCGGTGAAGCTATCCCATCCGAAGCTGTGGTCGCCGTCCGATCCTCAACTGTATCGCGCCGAAGTGGTAATCGAGTCCGACAAAAAGGTTGTGGATGTGACGACACTGTATGTTGGCGTGCGCAAAATGGAAGTTGATGCCGCAGGTGGATTGCGTATCAACGGCGAGACCTTGAAGCTGCAGGGCGGATGCGTGCACCATGACAACGGCATTCTGGGGTCGGCATGCATTCCGCGCGCGGAGGAGCGGCGTGTGGAGACGCTGAAGGCGAACGGGTTCAACGCAATCCGCACGAGCCACAACCCACCATCGCGGGATTTTCTGGATGCCTGCGACCGGCTGGGCATGGTGGTGATCGACGAGGCGTTCGACTGCTGGGAAAAAGGGAACAAGAATCCGCAGGACTATCACCTGTACTTCAAGGATTGGTGGCAGAGGGATCTGGAGGCGATGATCCTGAGGGATCGCAATCACCCCTCGGTTGTGTTCTGGAGCATCGGCAACGAGATCAGCGAGCGTGCGGAGCCGCAAGGGGTAGAGATTGGCAAAGCACTGCAAGCGGCTGCGCACAAGCTGGACCCGACGCGGCCGGTGACGGCGGCGATCTGCGAAGCGTGGGATCACATGGGCAAGAAGTGGGAGGACATGCAGCCGGCGTTTACCTATCTGGACGTGGGCGGCTACAACTACCAGTGGAAGGAGTACGAGAAGGACCACGCAAAGTATGCCGGCCGCATGATGATGGGCACCGAGTCGTTCCCGAACGAGGCGTACCAGAACTGGGCGGCGGTTGAAAAGAACAGTTACGTGATCGGCGACTTTGTGTGGACTGCGATCGACTACCTTGGCGAGTCGGGGATTGGGCACGCGAGCATGAAGATGGGATCGGGCGTCGATTTCTTCTCGCCGCCATACCCGTGGTTCAACGCGTATTGCGGTGATATCGACCTGATCGGCAACAAGAAGCCGCAATCGTACTTCCGCGACGTGGTGTGGCGCCGGAGCAAGGTGGAGATGGCAGTGCAGCGGCCGGTGCCGGACCGCTACACGGAGTACATCAGCAAATGGGGATGGAGCGATGAGCTGCGCAGTTGGACCTGGCCTGGCTTTGATGAGAAGCCGATGAAGGTGCGGGTCTACACCCGCGGCGACAAGGTGACTCTGTTGTTGAACGGCAAGGAAGTGGGATCAAAGGTGCTGACAGAAAAGGACGCGTTGATGGCGGAGTTCACCGTGCCGTATCGCGCGGGCGAACTGAAGGCTGTTGCGTACCAGGGGGCAAGCGAGATCGGGACGATCACGTTCACCACCGCAGGAAAGGCCCACAGGCTGAAGCTGACGCCGGATCGGATGAAGCTGAAGTCAAGCCGCGACGACCTGAGCTATGTAATGGTGCAGGTCGTAGACGAGACCGGGCGCCTGGTGCCGGATGCTGTGGTGCCAGTGAGCTTCGCCGTAAGCGGCGCGTGCGAGATTGCTGCTGTGGGGAATGCAAACCCGAAGGATGTGGCCAGTTTTCGGCAGCCGCGGCGGGATACGTTCCACGGAGAGTGCGTCGTTGTGGTGCGGCCCACGGGAAAGGCGGGTTCCGTTGAAGTGAAGGCGGAGGCTCCCGGATTGGAGAATGCTTCGGTGACGCTGGAGATTGCCGGCTAGAGCGGTTACGATTTAAGTGATTACATATCCGCAAGAAGCGAAGAAGCGCGTTGTGAGCGACATCGAGCGATTCCTCATGCCACTCGTGATCGGAGTAACAACCAAGAAGAGTTGGAATAGGTCGTCTTAGGCAAGAGCCGTATGCGGTAGTGCCGCCCGTATCGATCTGCGCGGGGGTCGATCAGTGATGATCGTCCCTACCGCGACTCGTTTGTTAACAAAGCATTCGAAAGATCCATAGGGAGACGGATGGTTGGCGTCGCGTCTTCATGAATAAGAAATAAGTTATCTTGCATATTCAATGGTTTCATCCATTTATTGCATGATCCTCTTTGGGGCCGGTCCCCATACCGTATTAGGCTTTGGATCACGTTTTGGCTCAGGCGTCGTTTATGGTTTTGGCGAAAATCGGTGTGAAGAAAAAGGGCGGCCAACTCGATGGCTGGCCGCCCTTTTTGCCGTTGCTGATTGCGTTGTTTATTGCTGCGGGATGTTGATCGACGGGAAGCCGGTCTGATTGGTGCAAACCGCCTTTGTCGGATTGATGACCGCACAACTCATGCCGGCTGAAGGAATAAGGAAGGTTCCCGTGCCGGTTGCCGTTGTATCCCAGTTATAGGTCAAACCGCTGAAAGGCTGATCGAAGGAAAATACGCCAGCGCCGCCGGTAGCAGTCGCAAAGCCCACATAGATGAGGTGGCTTCATAGGTTGTCGTGGCTGGCATTGTCCCGCTGAAGACAATCGCCGGAGCCGCAGCAAGGATCAGGTCCAACTGCTGACTGGCGGTCATGGGGGGATTGCCGGAGTCCGTCACATCAAAGGTGAGAAGGGGTCAATCGCGCAGTTCGCCGTCAGCGGGCCATTGCTGGTAATCAGTCCGGATGAGGTCATCGACAGGCAGGCGGGCAGTGTGCTGCCGGAGGCCAGAGTCCATGTATAAGGTGGAACGCCCGTGGATGAGACAAAATGCCTTCTATGCGCTCCATAGGCGCTGTCGATTGCTTTCAGCGAGTCGGAGACAGCCTTCCGACGCGAAAGCATTGCAACAATGCGCACTCACCGATTTTCGTATTCGCTTTTTACGACTCAGATCAGAGTGGCATCCCAATATGTAGTACGGCTTCCAAGGCATGGAAGAGATCGGCGGTTCGATCCCGACCAGGTCCACACATTTCTCCTTCGAAAGCAGTTGGCGCACGCGCCGCAGAAGTCCGGCAGGCCGTCGGACTCGGTGGGTTGCAGGCAATTGACGGCCTTCGCCAGCATCAGCGCCAGCGTGTACTTGCCCGCCCCGCGCGGCCCGGCCAGAATCAGCGACTGCGGAAAGCGCTCCGCGCGAATGCTCTCGCGCAGATGCGTGACGGTCGCCGGGTTGCCGAGAAAATCCTGAAAGCCCGCGGTTTGAGTTTAGTGGATCGCGAGCACGGCCGGCGTCACTTCTCCCGCGCCACCACAAAATCCGGAACCCACAGCAGCGCGCGTTTGTACTCCGAATCGGCGATTGCGGCCAGCGCCTGGCGGCTCTGCTCGGCGTAGCGGTCGGCCACGCCCATCGCGTACTCCACCGAGCCGTTGCGCACGAGAATCTCGCGAATCTTCTCGCGGCTCACATTCTCAAAGCTGCGGTCGTCCAGCACCCGCTGAATGGTCCTGCGGTCGGCGGCCGTGCCGTGGTCAATCGAGTGGATCACCGCCAGCGTCGCCTTGCCTTCGCGCAGGTCGCTGGCCACCGGCTTGCCCAGAACCTCTTCGGTCGCCGTCAGGTCGAGCACGTCGTCCACAATCTGAAACGCCAAGCCCACCGTCCGGCCATACGCGCCCACACTCGCCTCCACAGACTCCGTGGCACCCGCCAGCACCGCGCCCAGTTGCATTGAAACCGAAAACAGGCAGGCGGTCTTGCGATAAATCAGGTCGTAGTACTCGGCCTCGCTGACCGCCCGGCCCAGCTTCTGAATTTGCAGCAGCTCGCCCTCGACCATCTGCTGGGTCAGGCCGATCAGCAGGTCGAGCACGCGCAGGCTCTTCTCTTTCAGAGCTACACTGAAGGCCTGCATATAAAGCCAGTCGCCGGCCAGCACGCACTTCTCATTGCCCCAGGTGGTATTGGCAGAGGGCCGCCCGCGGCGCACATTGGCGCTGTCGATAATGTCGTCGTGAACCAGTGTCGCGGAGTGGACCATCTCCACCACCGCGCCCAGCCGGATGGCAGCCTGGCCGGTGTAGCCCAGCGCGTGCGACGACAGCAGCAGCAGCGTGGGCCGGATGCGCTTGCCGCCGCCGCTCCTCAGGTATTCGGCGATCTCCGTGATGGTGCTGACGCCGGAGGCGGAGTCGCGCCCCAGCTCCTGCTCAATCGCCACGAGGTCATCCCGCAGCAGCTCGAAGACCTCTTTCGCCGTCGCTATCGCCAGTGTGCTCAAAGCTCTCCGGTTCCCGTGTTCGTTATTGATAGGCTAGTACGGTGAAAATTAAAATGCGAAACAATCATTCACTATCGAACTGTCACGAAATTAATTCGTGCGGTAGTTCGTGAACTGCAACTCCACGCCCAGATCTTTGCCGCGCAGCAGGGCGATAATCGCCTGCAACTCGTCGCGGTCCTTGCTGGAGATGCGCACCGTATCGCCCTGGATGCTGGCCTGCGCCTTCTTCTTCCCATCCTTGACCAGCTTCACAATCTCCTTGGCCTTCTCGATGGGAATGCCCTGCTGCAAGGTGATCTTCTGGCGCACACTCTTGCCCAGCGCCGGCTCCATCTTGCCGTAGGTCATGTTCTTCAGCGAGACGCCGCGCTTGACCAGCTTTTGGCCCAAAATCTCCTTGACCGCCTCCAGATGGTACTCGCCGTCGGAGGCCAACTGAATCTCCTTGTCGCCTTCTGCCAGCTTGACCTCGGAGTGGGAATCCTTCAGGTCGAAGCGTTGGCGAATCTCCTTCAGCGCCTGGTCGATGGCGTTGCGCACCTCTTGAATCTCCACCTTGCTGACGATGTCGAACGAATTCTCCTGCGCCATTTCTCGTTTCCTCAAACTTCGGAAGGCTGCTGTATGCAATGCCTGCCATACAACAATACTTCTCAGATCCCCCCAAAGCCAAACAGCCGATTAAAATTCTTCGTCGTCGCCGCGGCGATTTCTTCCTCTTCGACGCCCAGCAGCCCGGCCAGAACCGACGCCGTCTGCGCCACCCACGCCGGCTCATTGCGCTTGCCGCGCTGGGCCGCCGGAGCCAGCCAGGGCGCGTCGGTCTCCACCAGAACCCCGTCCAGCGGCAGCCGCGCGGCCACTTCCCGCAGCGCCTGCGCCTTGGGGTAGGTCAGATTCCCGGCAAACGATACCAGGAACCCCAGTTCCAGCGAGCGCCGCGCCTGCTCCCATCCGCCGCCGAAGCAGTGCATGATGCCGCCCAGGCCGGTCGGCCGCCAGTGCGTCTCCAGAATCCCGAAGAGATGCTCCCAGGCGTCGGCAGCGCCTTCCTTGGGTCGGCAATGAATCAGAATCGGCCGCTTGCGGCTGGCGGCAATCTCCAGTTGGCGGACAAGCCCGCTCATCTGCACCGCACGCGGCGCTCCCTCGTGGAAGTAATCCAGCCCGATCTCCCCGCAGGCGATCACCTCCGGCTCCCCCAGCAGCCGGTCCAGCTTGCCCAGAATCTTGTCGTCAATCTCCGCCGTGTTGTGCGGATAAACGCCCGCGCTGGCGTAGAGCTTCGGGATGCCGTTCCGCCCATTGAACTCGCGGCAGACGGCCAGCGCCCCATCCATCCCGCCTGCCTGCTCGCCAATGCCAATCGCCAGCACCGCGCCCACGCCCGCCTCCCACGCCCGCCGCAGCATCGCGTCGCGGTCGCCGTCGTAGCGCGGGCTGTCCAGGTGCGCGTGAGAATCAATCAGCAATGTGTACTCTCCGTACAATGCACAACGAGTCTACGTTCACTTCAGCCGTGCCCCCAACGGAGCCTCTTCGAGGAAGCCGGCCAGCACCGGAGCGCCGTCTTCCAGCGACGCCGCCAGCAACATTCCATTCGACTCCAGCCCGCGCATCTTGCGCGGAGCAAGATTGGCGACGATGATGATCTTCCGCCCAATCAGTTTTTCCGGCTCGTAGTACTGCGCAATCCCGGCGAGAATCTGCCGCTTCTCATAGCCCAGATCGACCTCCAGCCGCAGCAGCTTGTCGGCCTTGGGCACCCGCTCCGCCACGAGGATCTGCGCCACGCGCAGATCGACCTTGATGAAGTCGTCGATGGTGATCACCTGCGGTGAGGCGGAGGCCGCTGGAGCGGCCGGAACGGCGGGATTCGGACCCGGCGCTGTCGGCGCGGTTGAAGGTGAAACGGAAAGCGAAAGTGTGTTCTCCAAAGAGCGTCCCTCAGGGGATGGATGAATGGGTTGAAACCCATCCCTACCAGCCCCGGCCGCTTTGGCTGTCTGATTGTCAGGGCTATAGCCCTGACCTGCCGATTCCTTGGCAGTCTGCGCCACCGTTTCGTAGGCCAATGCTTCATCTCCCGCCT
Source organism: Acidobacteriaceae bacterium (assembly GCA_003159355.1). Classification (GTDB taxonomy): domain Bacteria; phylum Acidobacteriota; class Terriglobia; order Terriglobales; family Acidobacteriaceae; genus Telmatobacter. The sequence continues at coordinate 16,935 of PLPA01000061.1, forward strand.
GAACGCCAACTGAATCAACGGGAACATTGTCCCAGGATTTTTGCATTTCGGATTCTTCGCTCACGATTGCCTCTTTTTCTCTAGTCTTTGCCGCCGGTGCCGCTATGGCAGTTTTTGTGGCAGGAGCAGCTTGCGGGGAAGGCTCCGAGTTGGCCGCACCGCTGTCGCCGCCGCTGGCCGCTTCCACCACGCTCAAGCTGTTCTGCTCTTCGATCTTCTGCATCCGTTCCACCGCATCCTTCTCCGCGCGAGGAAAGAGCGGCGCTGGCTCGCCGAACTTCGTCCCGGCCCGTAACCCGCCCCATGCAATCTCCGTCAAAAAAGCCTGCCTGGCCGCCTCGGCAATCTCGCCCTGCCCAAGCTGCCGCCACACCTTCGCCGCCGACTCCGGCAAGATCGGATAGACCAGTGCGGTAATAATCCGAATCGCCTCGCCAGCCATCGCCAGCACGCGGGCCTGAAGCTCGACGTGCTCGGCTTCCGGGCGATCCGTAGGCCGCTTCCACGGCGCATTGGCCGTCAGGTAGCCGTCGGTCTCCGCCACCAAAACCCACAGGCTTTTGAGCGCCTCGGAGAAGTTCATTTCGTCGAACTCCCGCCCAAACGCCGCAATCGTTCTCACCGCGCTCTCGCGTAGCGCGGCCTCGGCAGCCGTCTCCGCGCCCGCCTCCGGCAAGACGCCGCCGAAGTACTTGTGGACCATGTTCACCACGCGGCTGACCAGGTTGCCGTAGCCGTTGGCCAGGTCGCCGTTGTAGCGCTGCACCAGCGCGTCAAACGAAAAGCTGCCGTCCTGCCCAAAGGGAATTTCGCGCAGTAAGAAGTACCTCAACGCATCGGAACCTAAAACGGTGTGAACCGTTTCGGCCCTTACGATGTTGCCCTTCGACTTCGACATTTTCCCCTGGTCGAAGAGCAGCCAGCCGTTGGCCTTCACCGAGCGAGGCAGCGCAATCCCCGCCGCCATCAAAAACGCCGGCCAATAGACGCAGTGGAAGCGGCTGATCTCCTTGCCGATCAGGTGCAAATCCGCCGGCCAGAACTTTTCAAAGCGCGCCTTGTCCTCCGGCGCATCCGACCCGTAGCCCAGCGCGGTAATGTAGTTGGCCAGTGCGTCCAGCCACACGTAGATCACGTGTTTCTCGTCGCCGGGAACCGGAATCCCCCACGAGAAGCTCGTCCGGCTCACCGACAAATCCTTCAGGCCGCCGCGCACAAACGAGAGTACCTCGCGCCGCGTCGATTCCGGCCCCATGAAGCCCGGATTGGCCTCATAAAACTCCAGCAGCTTGCGCTCGAATGCCGACAGCTTGAAGAAGTAATTCTCCTCGCTCACCGTCTCCGTCACGCGCCCGCAATCCGGGCAGACCGTCCCCGGAGGCCCGTCCACATACAGTTCATCGCTTACGCAATACTGGCCGGTGTACGCGCCCTTGTAGATGAAGCCCCGGTCGCGCAGCTCGGCAAAGAGCCGTTGCGTCCCGCGCTTGTGCCGCTCCTCGGTCGTGCGGATGAAGTCGTCGTTGCTGATCCCCAGCCGCTCCCACAGCCCGCGAAACTCGCCGGAGATGGCTGTGGCAAACTCGGCAGGCGTGCGCCCGGCCAAGGCCGCCGACCGCTCGATCTTCTGCCCGTGCTCGTCCGTGCCGGTCAGAAACCAGGTCTCAATGCCCAGCGCCCGCTTGCGCCTGGCAATCGCGTCGCAGACGATGGTCGAGTAAGCGTGCCCAAGGTGAGGCCGCGCATTCACGTAATAAATTGGCGTGGTCAGGTAAAAACGCGCTGAATTGGATGCTGGATTTGTCATAGGCTGGGTCATTGCTTCGCTTTCGGCCCTTGTCGGCGGGCAAAAGATAGAAGGCAATCCAATCACCATCTTACGGCATTTCTAGCAAGAACGGAGCCGGAGCCGTAGCCGGGGCCGCGCCTTTGCAGATGCCTCTCGCCAGCCCTGCCTGCTTTCTGTTACACTCCCGTCGTCTCCCCTTTTTAGGAGTTCCCATGGTTTTGCTGAATCTCCGCCATGTCCGGCAATTCGGAATGCGGCATTTTGCCTGTATTTTGCTCTGTTTTTGTCTCTGCGCTCTACTCACTCCAGCCGTCGCCCAAACCTCCTCCGAATCGCAAACCTCTTCCGGGTCGAGAATCGGCAGACTGGCCGGCAAGATGATGATCAATCGGAAAGTCGATGTCTCCGCGGACGTCATCGCCGGTATGTTGCTGCTGAAAACCGATCCCGTCTATCCGCCCGTCGCCAAGGCCGCGCGTATACAAGGAACAGTGGTCCTGCAAGCCACCATCTCGAAGTACGGAAGCGTCGAAGATCTGCATGTCGTTACTGGGCAGGCCCTTTTGCAGGACGCCGCCCTCAGTGCCGTCAGGACCTGGCGCTACCGGCCCTACCTGGTCAACGGCGAGCCGGTGAAAGTTCAAACCACGATTAACGTCGTCTTTACGCTGGGCGTTCTGAGCGCCACCCCGGCCGCACCTGCTCCTGCCGAGCCCGCACCCGCCGCACCCGCACCCGCCATGCCAGCACCTGCCATGCCAACACCTGCTGCGCTCGCACCCGCTGCCCCCGCACCTGCCAGGCCAGTACCTGCCATGCCGGTACCTGCTGCACTCGCACCCGCTGCGCCTGCAACCGTCGTGCCTGCACCCGCCGCGCCTGCACCCGTCGCGCAACCCGTAAAAGTCGCCGAAGCGGAACTGCCCACTCCAGTCATCGATGCTGCGGCCCAGTCGGAAACTTACGAGTTTGCCGCGTGGGAGGCCACCATCAAGGCCGCAACGCCCAACGCCTACAAGTCGTTCTATCAGAGATTTCCCAACACTCGCCACCTCAAGACGGCCACCGCCACGCTGCGCGCGCGATATTGGTTCAAGGTCGCTCAGCCCTTCGGCGATGACGGAAAGCACCGCGACGGCGTTTTTGTCACCGTCGATGGCATGAATTTTGCCATCAACCT
>PLPA01000304.1 GCA_003159355.1 Acidobacteriaceae bacterium
CAGATGCTCTTCACCAAGGCCGTCTCTGTTGCCGAGAGCTTTGGCAAGAAAGTCTCGCTGCTGGTGGTTCCCGCCGGAGATGTCTACGCGGCGCTGGCGCAAGGCGCAAGCTCGCTGGAGATGGACTCCGTGGTTTCGGGAACTTCCACCCGGATGACCGCCGAGGACCAGGCCTTCCACCTGGGACAGGCCTGGGAGGCGCTGCCTCAGCCCAAGCGTCAATTTAACTTCTATGTCATCGGCCATGACGGCCAGACCAAGGTCTTTTTCATCGGGCCGCACGCGCCCACCCTGAGTCCCGACGACGTGCAACTTGTGCATCGCTTGTGGCTGAATATGCGCCGCGATCCCTCCATGCTGGAGTTGCACCACAGCGACATCATCACCTATGCCCTGACCCATCTGGCCGGCCAGTATGCCCGCGAGAAGCAGGAGATTCTGCGCGACCTGCGCAACTACCGCGCCGCCAAGGATTCCGGCGCTCTTCCCCCCCGCGTTTCGGAACTTACCGGCAACACGACCTTGCCCGGGCTGCCGGGCCGTTCACCCAAGCCGCCCCATTATCTCTGAACAGTGGTTAGTGAACAGTGGTCAGTGGTCAGTGAACGGCGAGTGGGCGGAAAAGATGATTTCCACCACGAGCTATTCGATAGTTTCTCCGGGCTTCCATCGCACCACCTGGACGCCGGCATCGACCAATGCCGCCAGTTCTTCCGGCGTTCCGGTCAGCGGCGGGAAGGTTCCGAAGTGGATGGGCAGGATGGTTTTCGCCCCCAGATAGCTCACGGCCAGCGCTGCTTCCTTCGGTCCCATGGTGAAGTGTCCTCCAATCGGGAGAATGGCCAACTCGGGCCGGTACAGGTCGCGAATCAGCTTCATGTCGCCGAAGACCGCGGTATCGCCGGCATGGTAGAGGACCGGTCCATCCGCAATGGTCAAGACAAATCCTGCCGCGACACCCACATCATGGACGCCGTCTTCATCCTGCGCCGCCGAGGAGTGCTTGGCCTCGACCATGGTGGCCGCCACATCGTCCAGTTGCACCGTTCCGCCAAGATTCATCCCGACAGTATGAGCCACGCCCTTCTCCTCGAAATAGGCTGCCAGTTCATAGATGGCCACCACGGTGGAATAGTGTTTGGCCGCCACCGGCACTACATCGGAAATATGATCCCCGTGGCCGTGGGTCGCAAGGATATAGTGAATCTTCTCCGGCAGGACAAAATCCTTGGGGTACTTGGGATTCCCCGTAATGAATGGGTCGATCAGGATGTTCGTGCCCTTTGCGGTCTGCACCAGCACGGTGGCGTGTCCCAGCCAGGTAACGCGGGTTCCTTTCAAGTTCATCATGGTCCCTCCTCCTCCTCATGAACAAAGCTGGTTGAGATTTGGGTCTTCTCCATCTTTTCGCCAATCTCACGAAGACTGGTTTACTATTTAGCAGGTTAGCCACCGCTGCGCGGTGATAGCAAGTTAGCGAGTTAGCGGGTTTATTGCCGGCCAAACTTGCTAACGCATGTCAGGCTACCCCTCATGTGGTTGATTGAGCCGTCCCTGCCGTCAGCGTGTGATGAGCAATTCCGAGACGCTGTCCTTGGCCAGAAACTGCCGGTAGTCGGACCAGGCGGCGAAGAGTTCCTTGATGCTGCGGTTGGTAAAGGCGCGCTGAATGGGAAACGGCTCGGCCAACTGCACTTCGACATCGTCGCCGGCAGTGAGATGGAAGCGGCAGTGCGCCGTTTCTTCGCCCTGCGTCCGCGTATGGAAGAAGGCCAGCACCTGCCCATCCGGATTGGTGGCCTCAAAGAGGCGCTCAACCACCGGCGCCACCAGGGCTTCGGGGAGATAATCGAGTGCGGTCCACAAGAGAACGACGTCAAACGTGCGGCCCGAGAAGTTGAGCGACTGCGAGAGAAAGCCTTCGACGTTCCAAACTGGGTTGCCGTCGGGGCCGATGCCGGTCTGCCAGTTTCCCGTGCAGGCATCATGAACCACGTCGGCCAGGAAGATGCTATGGCCCAAGCTGGTCAGGTAGTTGATATTGGACGGAGAGGTGTAGCCCATGTCGATTGTGCACAGACCGGAGTCCGCCTCTAGCCGCCTGCGCAGGGCAGCCCAACCGCCCGAGTGACGCAGCACTCTGGGTCCGGTCGGGCCCTGGATGGAGGCGGGAGGCGATATCTCCGGTTTCTTGCCAAACCAGCGGCTAAGCACCCTCTAAACCCCTTGCGGTCGAGCCGATGAGACGCGCTCGAACCGGAGCGCAGCTAGTTGTTAAAAGGAGCCGCCGGCCTGCGGCGCGCTTGCGCCATTGGGACCCCTGGAGACGGCCTGCGTCAGATCCACCTTGCCGCGGAAGACCGAGTTGTCCTCCACCGCCAGGCGAAGGGCGCGGATATCACCTTCCACCTGGCAGCCGGCGCGCAGCTCGACGCGGCCGCTGGCGACCAGATTGCCCTGAACCTGACCCATGATCAGAATGTCTTTGGCGGAGAGGTTGGCGGCTACGATTGCAGTGGGGCCGATGGTCAACCGGCTCTCCGAGAGGTTCACGGTCCCCTCCACTCGCCCATCCACAATTAAATCTTCACTGCCCTTCACTTCGCCGCAAATCACGATGGTCTTGCCGATGCGCGCTGGAGCGTTTTCCACTGCCATNNGAGATTGCTCAAACCGATGCTCGACTCCGGCTGTCGCCCCCTGAGAGAGCACGAGCCGAAGACCGTACGCTTCTGTCTACGAGAGTTCGCTCATGCAATTGGCCCTGCACGAACTATACGCAACCCGGACCCCTTGCTACAACCACGGCATGGTTCTGGGCGTCTCCGCGTCTAACCGATCATGGGATTCAATCACGGCTCCCGGCCCGCTAAACTGGAGAGTATGCGCAAACTCTTGACGCTTTTTCTGTGGTTGCCCTGGGCCGCCGCATCCACAGCCCAGACCTCTCCCGCCCTGACACCCGCGCAGGCCCAGGCGTTGGTGACGCGCGCGCTGGCTACCGAATCGCGCGCTGCCCAGCACTTCGGCCACAGCCATCCCATGCGCTACCGGCTGCGCAAATCCAGCCCGCGCATCACCACGACCAAGGAGATTATTGAAACCCGCGACGGCGATGTGGCGCGTCTGGTGGCCATCAACGATCAGCCGCTCAGCCCGGCCGACGAGCAGATGGAGGAGGCGCGGCTCAATGCGCTGCTCGGCGATCCCAGCCTGCAGCGGCATCGCAAGCAGAGCGAGGAGAATGACACAGATCGGGCGCTGAAGGTTCTGCGCGTGCTGCCCACGGCGTTTCTTTACCAGTTTGCGGGAACAGGCACAGCCTCGACGGGAACGGTGGTCAAGTTCACCTTCCGCCCTAATCCGCAATTCGACCCGCCGGACCTGGAGACGGGCGTGCTGACCGCCATGGCCGGCGAGATCTGGGTCGATTCCGTCCAGGCGCGCGTGGTGCGCCTGGCGGGAAGGCTGCAACAGGACAAGGAGATTGCCCTGGGCATCGTTCAGTTGGACAAGGGCGGCTGGGTGGAGATCAACCAAGCCGATGTGGGCGCGGGAGAGTGGCGGATCGTGCACCTCAAGCTGGTAATGAATGGACGGGTGCTCTGGAAGCCGAAGAACTCGGACTCCGTGCAGGATTACACGCAGTTTGCCACCGTCTCGGCAGGGCTGGACTACCGGCAGGCCATCCGGATGTTGCGCGGTGGAGCTGCGGCCAGCCGATAGCGCACCTTTCCCCATACCCTGCTTTGTAATGGAGCTGAAATGCGGCTATGATACGAAACAGGAGACGAACTGTGGCTGCTATTTCCTATGAAAGCGCGCTCTCAATGGCTGAATCGCTCAGCCCTGAGGAGCAATTGCGCCTGATTGAAGAACTGAAAGCACGTTCCAACGAGAGCGCTGCTCCCGAACCACAGCACAGCATCATGGAGTTGTGCGGACTTGGGAAGGAAATTTGGGAAGGGATCGACGCGCAGGAATACGTCAACAATGAGCGCGCCTCATGGAATGGATAACTAAACTTTACGGAACAGTCGTCGGCTTGGATACAGCGCCACTGATCTACTTCATCGAAAAGCATCCGATTTATCTTCCTTTAGTTCGTCCCTTCTTTAAGGCAGTGGAGATTGGCGACATCCAAGTTATCACCTCGACGCTCACACTGACCGAGGTTCTTGTTCACCCTTACAGGTATAGCAATCGAAGTCTTGCCCAAGTGTATTCCAGCATTCTGCTTGATTCCCACAATCTGAAGACGCTTCCCGTCACTGCAGAGATCGCCACAGAAGCCGCTCAACTGCGCGCATCCTATGGCTTGAAGACCCCGGATTCTATTCAACTTGCCACGGCACGGGTGGGCGGCGCAACTGCCTTCATGACAAATGACGATAGATTCGCCTCGATTCCCGGAATTGAACTCATTCATCTGGATGGAGTGCTGAAAGTTCTATAGCCTTCGACCCACAAAGACAAAACGGCCCCACCCGCTCGGGTGGGGCCGTTGTGCTTCTTGCGAAAACCGACTTAATTCATCTTGGCGAAAACGATCACCAGGGTGAACAGGGTGAGGGACTCGATCAGCGCCAGACCGAGGACCAGGAAGGTGAAGATTGCAGGGCGCGCGCCGGGGTTGCGGGCAACCGCTTCGACGGCCGAACCGACCGCCCTGCCCTGACCGAGACCGCACAGACCGGCGGCCAAACCCATCCCCAAACCGGCGCCGATCGGCACCAGACTGACAGCGGCTGAACCGCCGTCCGCAAAGGCCGGAACGGCGAAACAAAGCGCCGCCAGGGCCATGAACACATATTGAAGTTTCCGCATAGTTCTCCTGCTCCCCAGAATTGGCCGCCAGTGGGTGGTTGAGGCTCACCATGCTGGCCCCCTCACGCTTGCAGCCTACCGTTGACCCGGAGCGGAAGCGCTCTCCGGCGGAATCTTTTCGTAGCCTCTAGCTTCTAGCTCCTAGCCTCTAGCTTTTTTCCGCAAGTGCCAAAGCCGTCGATTACCAACAGAAAAGCTAAGAGCTAGAAGCTAGCAGCTAGAGGCTGCTTTTAGTGCTCGTGCGAAATCGCCAACGAGAGATAAATCATCGTCAGCAGCATGAAAACGAAGGCCTGAATCAGCGAGATAAAAACGTGCAGACCCAGGAAGATCACCGGAATGCCCACCGGAACCAGCGAAAAGAAGACCAGCGTCACCAGATCGCCGGCAAACATATTGGCGTAAAGACGGACACTGAGCGACATGACCCGCGCCAGATGCGAGACCATCTCGATGGGTAAAATCAGCCAGGACATCCACCAGATCGGACCTGCAAATTGCTTCAGATAGCCTATGGGGCCATTGGCGCGGATACCTTGGAAGTTGTAGTAAAGGAAGGTGGGAACGGCAAGGCCCAGCGTCACCATCATCGAGGTGGTGGGAGCCGTGATGCCGGGAATCAGCCCGCTGAGATTGCAGAGCAGCACAAACAGGAAGATGCAGGTCACGTAAGCCTGGAAGCGCTGGTAGCCGTGGCCGATCACCTGCTCGGCCTGATCGCCGATGAATTCATGAATCATCTCGGCGATCTGCTGCGCCGGGTTGGCCCGATCCACCGACAGGCTGATGCGGACGACAACGAAAAACGCGATGAGCCCGGCGGCGATCAGCACTTCCAGCCCTAGCGCCTGATTGACACCGGCGGCCTTTTCGGCGGCGATGGCCGGAGAAAGGCCAATCGACTGAAAGGCCTTGATCTCAATGCCCCTCAACAGGGCATCCAGCAAGCGTACAAGTATGAATGTTTCCGGCATGAATCCTTGAGTCTTTCCGTCTCCGGGCAGCGGAACGCATCTGCCGCGAAGCCTGTTTCAGTCTTGTTTCCGTCCTGTCTCGATCACTCGCGCAGCAACCGGATCGCTTCCCAGCCAATGGCCAAAACCGCCAACCCCAAGCCAAAAAGAAGCGCCACAATCGAGCCATGGAAACATTTCAGGCTACCATAGATCACCCCGGCAAAGACGGTGAGCCTGAGCACAAAGAAGAGAACCACCACTGGAGCGCTCGCCGGAGTCTTCTGCTTGTCCAATCGGGCGTTAATGAGTCGAATCAAGCGCTGCCACTCCCAGATGCTGGCGGCCGAAATCAGCGTGCCGATCCCGAGCATGGCCGCGCTGCGCCATCCTCCGCCGATCCGCACAATCAGAGCAGCAACTATCCCTAGAATCAGCGTGTTGCGCAGCGCTCGTTGAAGCATTGCATCCAGGTCTGCCTGGGTGAGGTCAACGATGGGATGGGTTTCCTGGGTCATGGTTCGAGGTCGCCGCCTCCCTTCCCGCTCCCGTTCTGGACCGGGTCTTCCTTGCGGGACTTCTTTTCGGTGGCAATCGCCTGCTGAATCACATAAAACAGCCCGGAGATGCAGCCAAAGACAATGCCAACGATGAAAATCCAGTGCTGATGCAGGCGATTGCCCACCCACCAGCCGGCGCCCCCGCAGATGGCCAGCGCAGAGGGCAAGACAAAGGCAATATTCAAGAGCTTCTCCGCCTCGACGTAACCGCGCAGCGCGCCTGAGGACTTCTCGGGCGGCTTCGACTCCGGAATGGGGCGGTTGAAGGGCATGGAAGCTCACCTTCAGCATACAGGGAGAAGCAGCGAGCGGGTATACTTCCCTTTTAGGCATTTGCCCGAAAAATGGAAGGAAGTTCAGTGTTCGATTCGGAATTTGAGCGCAGCCTCTTCGATCTGCGCAAGGCAAAACTCGAAGAGATCGTCAAGCTGGGGCAGGCCGCCTATCCCAACCACTTCTCGGCCTCGCACACCGTGCCTGAGGTGCGCGCCCAATGGGGTGAGGCCCAATTCGATTCAGGACCCGAGGCTCTGGAAGCGCCGCGCGTGACGGTGGCCGTCGCCGGGCGCATCATGGCCATCCGCGCGCAAGGCAAGGCCGGCTTTGCGACCCTTCAACAGGGCGGCCAGCGGCTGCAAATCTACGTCCGCCTCGACGCCGTCGGCGAGCAGGGCTTCGCTCTCTACAAGCTCCTCGACATGGGTGACCACATCGGCGTCACGGGCTACCTCTTCCGCACGCGGACCGGCGAGCTGACCGTGCACGTCGAGACGCTGACCTTCCTCGCCAAGGCGATGCTGGCCCTGCCGGAGAAGTTTCATGGGCTGGCCGACGTGGAACTGCGCTACCGCCAGCGCTATGTGGACCTCTTCACCAACCTCGATGCCCGCGAGGTTTTCGTCAAGCGCGGCAAGACGCTGAAGGCGCTGCGCCAGTTCTTCGACGAGCGCGGATTCCTCGAAGTTGAGACGCCGATGATGCAGCAGGTGGCCGGCGGAGCGGCGGCGCGGCCCTTTACGACCCACCACAACGCGCTCGATCTGGACCTTTTTCTGCGCATCGCTCCGGAGCTTTACTTGAAGCGACTGGTCGTGGGCGGCTTTGACCGGGTTTATGAGATCAACCGCAACTTCCGCAACGAGGGCGTCAGCACGCAGCACAATCCCGAATTCACGATGCTGGAGTTCTATCAGGCATACGCGAATTATCACGACCTGATGATGCTGACCGAGGAACTGATTGCGTTTGTGGCAAAAGAAGTGAACGGAACGACGATCACGAACTTCGGTGGCGTGGAGATTGATCTGGGCAAGTGGACGCGGCTGACGATGCGCGAGGCGATTATCAAGTGGTGGCCGGAAGAAGCTGGTCCAGTTCCTGCAATCGCTGATTTCAGTGATAACGCGCTCTTCGGTTCACTTATTGAACGCGCAATGGCAAAAACATCTAACGGGCCTATGGCCATTTCGTACACCATGCTCAACATAGGCTTCGGACGTATTTACTGGAACTGGAAGAATTCAACTCCCCTCGGTAAGTTGATCGCTGAACTTTTTGAGCTAGTTGCCGAATCAAACCTCATCCAACCCACAATCATCTACGAATTTCCAACCGCAGTCTCGCCGCTCTCCAAGCAGAATCCCGACAACCCGGATTGGGTAGAACGCTTCGAGTTTTACTGTGGCGGCTTCGAGTTGGGCAACGCATTCAGCGAATTGAACGATCCGGTGGAGCAGCACAAACGCTTTGCTCAGCAGCTTGAAGATCGCGCCCATGGCGATGACGAGGCCCATCAGATGGACGAGGATTACGTCCGCGCGCTGGCCTACGGGCTGCCTCCGACGGCCGGCGAAGGCATCGGCATCGACCGGCTGGTGATGCTGCTGACCGGCTCCAAGTCGATTCGCGACGTGATTCTGTTTCCGTTGATGCGAAAACAGCCTCTAGCTTCTAGCTCCTAGCTTTAAGCTAGAAGCTAAGAGCTAGAAGCTAACAGCTAGGAGCTGTACTTGAACATTCTTTTCATCGGCGACATCTTCGGCAGCGCGGGGCGCAGGATTGTGCGCGAGCACATCGGCCATCTGCGCGAGGCGCACAACGTCGAGCTCACCATCATCAACGCCGAGAACGCCGCCGGCGGCTTTGGCCTGACTCCGCAGATCGCCGAAGACCTCTTCGATCTGGGCGCGGATGTGCTGACGACCGGCAACCACGTCTGGGACAAGCGCGAACTGATCGACTACATGAACGCTGCGCCGGAAGACAGTGAGGAGCGCGGGCGGCGCGTGCTGCGTCCGGCCAACCTGCAACCGGGCGTTCCCGGCTGGGAGGTTTATCAAGGGCGCACGCAGAGCGGCGTGGAGTACGCGGTGATTCAATTGCAGGGCTGCGTCTTCATGAATACGACCAACGACCCGTTTCATACCGTGGACGCACTGCTCAAAGAGATCACGGCCAAAGTCATTGTGGTGGACTTCCACGCCGAGGCCACCAGCGAGAAGGTGGCGATGGGCTGGCATCTGGATGGGCGCGTGACCGCGGTGCTGGGCACGCATACGCATGTGCCGACCGCCGACGAGCGGGTGCTGCCGGGTGGGACCGCCTACCAGACCGATGTGGGCATGAGCGGCCCTTACGACAGCGTGATCGGCGTCGAAAAGGAGCTGGTGCTGAAGAAGTTTCTCACTGGAATGCCCAGCAAATTCGAGGCTGCCAAGGGCAACCCCAAGATTTGCGCCGCGCTGGTGGCTTGCGATCCGATGACCGGGCGCGCCATGCGGATTCAGCGCATCATGCTGGGCGAGTAGCTTTCATTCTCTTTCACTTTTCAAGAACAATGCCGATTTAGGTTCGTGGTTTCCCACCCTTGGCGCAAAAACAAGTACGCGCCAAGAATGGGGCACCCAATCATCCTGGCCGTATTCCCGACAGAGCGCCGCACTGGCGGATTATGATTTTGGGATGCGCACCGTGCTGCCTCCAACGTTGGCAATCGACACCACACTGCTCAAGCCGGGACTGCGCCTGGCCGTTGGCCTCTCCGGCGGCGCGGACTCCGTGGCCCTGATGCGCGCGCTGGCGGAGCGGAGCAAGCAGTTGGGACTGGTGTTGCACGCCGCCCACCTGCACCACGGCCTGCGCGGCGAGGAGGCCGACGGCGATCTGGCCTTTGCCCGCGCACTCGCGGCTGAGCTTGGCCTTCCCTTCCACGAGGCACGGGTGGATTGCGAGGCCGAAGCAAAGGCTCAAGGCCAGACTATAGAGGAGGTTGCGCGCCATCTGCGTTACCGCTGGTTCCGGCAACTGATGACCTCGGGCGAAGTGGAGGCTGTGGCAACCGCCCACACCCGCGACGACCAGGCTGAGACCGTGCTGGCCAAGTTCCTACGCGGCGCATGGACCGAGGGCTTGAGCGGCATTCATCCGGTGGTCGAGTTTCCCGAAGGCCGCATTTTGCGCCCACTGCTCTCCACCACGCGGGCTGAGGTCGAGGCCTATCTCGGCGCGCTGGGCCAGGGCTGGCGCGAAGACTCCTCCAACCGCCATCTTACCTTCACCCGCAATCGCATCCGCCACGAGCTGCTGCCGCTGCTGGAGGGATGGAACCCGCGTCTGCGCGAGCACCTGGCGCAGATGGCGCAACTGGCCCGCGACGAGGAGGCTTGGTGGCAGGCCGAAGTGGCTAAGGTAGCTTCGCAGATCTTGCTTCATGGCCGCCCAGTACGAGGCGGAGGCCGGGAAGCCGGTGAGGGCCTGGCGCTCGATGTGATCCGCTTGGCAGCGCTCGCTCCGGCTCTACAGCGGCGGCTCTTGCGATTCGCCGCAAAAGAACTGGGCGTGGACCTCGATTTTCCCGCAACCGATGCGCTGCGGACGCTGGCGCTCGTCGGGCGCGCCGGACAGAGATTGGAGCTGGTCCAGGGGTTGCGCGCCGAGCGGACGCCGAGAGAGTTGCGGCTGGCGATTCAGCCGGTTGCGGCACTGGGCGCGGATGTGGCTGCTGAGTACAGTGTGGCGATTCCCGGCGAAGTAACCGCCTTCGGAATGCGGCTGCGGATTGAGGTCTCCGAGCCAGCCAGGGCGACTGCGGGACAAACCGCCAAACTGCGCAACTGGAAGCCAGGCGATCGCGTTCAACTGCGCTACTCCTCCGGCCCGCGCAAAGTGAAGGAAGTTTTAGAGCGCTTGAAGGTAACCGGCTCCAGCCGCGCCCTCTGGCCGGTCCTCGAACTCGAAGGCCGCATCATCTGGATGCGTGGAGTTGAATTGGAGCCGGCTCCGGGAATCCGCGTCGTGGCTGCCAGCCTGGAGAACGATGGTGGCGCTCCTCCCCGGATTGGAAATTGACGCGTTGGCTGACGCTCCACTTGCCGCCGAAATCGGCCCTCGGATTGCTACTAGTTTTCCTGGCTTGAGAGTACAATCGGAGTATCTGCTCTTTCGGGCGGGGTCGTTGTTGTGTCTGCCGGCGGAAACATTGTGTACTTTCTGTGACTTTCAGGGATGTACCGGCGTCTAAAGAGTGAAGTTAGCAGTGCTGGAGTGCCGCCAGGCGGCTTCTCCAACGCTGAAAGAGAGGAATCCTGGTGAATTCGACCGTCAGAGCGATCATGTTTTGGGTCTTTATCGGCATCTGCTGCATGCTGCTTTGGGGCGTGATGTCGAAGAGCGGAAACATGGGTGGCAAGGATGCGGAGGTTTCCTACTCCGACCTGTTCAACAAGGTGAAGCAGGGACAGGTGCTCGATGCGGAGGTCCAGGGCGCGGAACTGCACGGCCACATGAAGGCCAACCCCAAAGAGCAGTTCCACACCCATGTAGGCGAGCACTTCGAAGGTCTTGAAACGGCGTTTCTGGCCTCCGACGCCCACTTCTCCAAGAAGGCGGAGCAAAGCAACGTGCTGTTGCAGGTGCTCATTAATGTCGGTCCGATCATCCTGATTGGATTCCTGTTCTTCTTCTTCATGCGCCAGATGCAATCGGGCGGCAACAAGGCGCTCTCGTTCGGCAAGAGCCGCGCGCGCCTGCTCTCCATGCAGCAAAAAAAGATCACCTTCAAGGACGTGGCCGGCGTGGATGAGGCCAAGGATGAGCTGAAGGAGATCATCGAGTACCTGAGAGAGCCGGCGAAGTTCCAGAAGCTCGGCGGCCGTATTCCCAAGGGCGTGCTGCTGGTAGGCCCTCCGGGAACCGGCAAGACGCTGCTGGCCAGGGCCGTTGCCGGCGAGGCCAACGTTCCGTTCTTTTCGATTTCAGGTTCGGACTTCGTGGAGATGTTCGTCGGCGTGGGCGCAAGCCGCGTCCGCGACCTCTTCGAACAAGGTAAGAAAAACGCGCCGTGCATTATTTTCATTGACGAGATTGATGCCGTGGGCCGCCATCGCGGCGCCGGCCTCGGCGGCGGACACGATGAGCGCGAGCAGACGCTGAATCAGCTACTCGTGGAGATGGACGGCTTTGAGTCCAACGACGGCGTGATTCTGGTAGCCGCCACCAACCGCCCCGACGTGCTCGATCCGGCGCTGCTGCGCCCTGGACGCTTCGACCGCCGCGTGGTGGTGGGCCTGCCCGACGTACGCGGCCGCGAAGAGATTCTTCGCGTACACGTGAAGAAGGTTCCCGTCTCCGACGACACCAACCTGAATGTACTGGCCCGCGGAACTCCCGGTTTCAGTGGCGCCGACCTGGCCAACATGGTCAACGAAGCCGCCCTGAGCGCCGCGCGCATGAATCGCAAGCAGGTCGTCATGTACGACTTTGAGCTGGCCAAGGACAAGGTGCTGATGGGCGCCGAGCGCAAGTCGATNNAAGGTGCTGATGGGCGCCGAGCGTAAGTCCATGCTGCTCACCGAGGAAGAGAAGCGGGTGACCGCCTATCACGAGGCCGGCCACGCGCTGGTCTCCTTCAAGCGCGAACACTCCGACCCGATTCACAAGGTCACCATCATTCCTCGCGGCATGGCCCTGGGCGTCACCATCTTCTTGCCCGGCGACCGGCACAATTACACGCGGCAGTACCTGGAAGCCAATCTGGCCATCGCATACGGCGGGCGCGTGGCCGAGGAGATCTTCCTCAACCAGATGTCCACCGGCGCGGGCAGCGACATTGAAACCGCCACGGATCTTGCCCGGCGCATGGTCTGCGCGTACGGCATGAGTCGGCTGGGACCGCTCACCTTCGGCAAGAAGGAGGAGCAAATCTTCCTGGGCCGCGAGATCGCCCAGCACCGGGACTTCAGCGAGGAGACGGCGCGGCAGATTGATTTGGAAGTACGCCGCCTAATCGACGAGGCCTACCAGTCGGCCCACACCATCGTCGAATCGCATACCGACGCCATGCACCGCATTGCCGCGGCCCTGCTGGAGCGCGAGACCATCGACGCCGAAGAGGTCAAGATGCTGATCGACGGCCAGGAGTTGCCCCCGATGCGCTCGAATCTGGCTACGCCTTCGGACGTCGGTGGCCCCGACGTGCAGCAGGTGCTCAAGCCGGAGAACCACAGCGGACCAGGCTACCCCGAAGGTTCGCCATCACCGGCATAACCACCTGCCGTGGGGCAGCTGCGGCTTCGCCGCCATGGGATCGCAGGGAATCTACAGAAGAAAAGGGGTCATTCGCTCAGGCGGGTGGCCCTCTCTATTATTGACAGGCTTTCAGAAAATCTTGTAGCCGATGCCCACGCTGGCGCCGTAAGGTGAGAGCGAAGAGTTAGACCATTTGGGGTAATACTGGTACTCGAAGTCCGCAGCGCGGAGGCTGAGGCGCTTGGTCAGCTTCACGTCCATGCCGCCGCCGAAGGCAAGGTCGGTAAACTTGCCGGACTCGCCGTCGCCAAAGTCCATCTTTGAAAACCCACCCAGCGCCTTGGCATAGACGGTCGAACGCCAGAAATGATAGACGGGAACCCTGGGGCCGATCAGATAGTTGTCCTGGTGGATGTCTGCGTACCGGTTGAATCGCAGCCAGCGGCCTTCGGCCTCGATCTGCACCCAGCGAGTCAGCTTCACGTCCACATAGGCACCCACGCCTAAGAGCGGTTGGTTGCTGGCTCCCGCGGCGGCCATGTAATAAGGAGGCGGCCAGTTGTCCGCGAAATCAGGCTGGAAGATGGAGGCCATCCCGCCGGCGGTGATCGAGAACTGGCGAGTGGTAGCGGCGGCAACCACCTGCGCGCGGGCGGAAACGGCTCCCGCGGCAAACAGGATCGAGAACAAGAGAACGGTGAATCGTCTCATAGGCAAAAGGTACGTCCAATCCGGGCAAATCTTCGCCCTTGGAGAAGAAACTTCTGTCGTGCCAGGCTTGGGATTCGTGATGGATGCTATTGAGGACTCACGGCGCCCGTAGGCTGGGAAGCTTCGCCGGGGGCGAGCGGAACCGCCGGCGCAGCGGGCGCGGGTGTTGCGCCAGGCGGAGTTGCCGGCGTCAACCGCGACGCGTCATAGCGTTGCAACTTGTAGAAGACCGGCGTCAACTCGAAGGGCATTTTGTCGCGGGGGTTCATGTAGGCGTAGATCTTGGCGTTGATCTGATGCACCCGGTCGTCCCAGGGATCGGTCTTGAGCCAACTGTTCAGGGGCAAGGCCGCACGCTGGGTGAGGTCATCCCAATTCAGCGCGGGCGCCATGTGCTGCAGGTCGGCCATCCACGGGGTTCCGTCGGACTTGAGCAGCGAGTCGCCGAGTTTGGGTGTGTTCAGAGCCGTCAGCACCTTTTCCCGGTCAACCAACTGCGCATAGTAAAGCCCCGCCGTGGGCAGCCGGTCTTTGTACATGGAGTTCTGCAGGTACTCCATGGCCTTTTTGGCGGCCTCCGCGTTGTCGTGATCTGAATGGTTCATGTCGATTTTCCGGAAGGTCGCTTCGTCGGGGAAGAGCAGCCGGTCGTTGAAGGCGTAGCGGGTGTCGATGTGGTGGCCCATCACGATGTGGGCCAGTTCCATGGCTACCACCGAGGCGATCGATTCCTCGTTGGGCAGAGTATCGATAAGCCCTTTGCTGATCAGGATGGTGTTGCCGACAGTGGTAGCTTCGATGGTGGTCGAAAGAAGAATGCGGGTATGCACCTGGTCGGTGAAAGCCAGGTTGTTGGGCACTTGCAGATTGATGACGATTTGGTCGAGCACCGTGTTTTCATAGCCGCCGGGGGTCAGCGGCGCCACCAGGCCGGCTTCTACCAGCCGGTCGATCACGTTGTTTTCAGCCTCTGTTACCCAGGCGCGCGAGGCTTGCAGCGGTCCTACATCCTGCGAATCGTCGCTCTTGTCGACCGCGTCGTCCACCTTCACGCTGATGTTCTCGCTCTCCCGCGTAGGCAGCCTGAGCGAGTAGCCCCAGAAGTGCGTCTGCGCCCTCAGGCCGATCTTATCGCCCGGCGTGCGGTGCGTCTCCTCCACGTAAACAGCCACCGGCAGCCAGATTCCCGGCTGCACATTAATCCGCCAACTGTCGAAGTGGAAGTTGATGTTCTCGTCGCCTGCGCTGGTGTACGTGCCGTTGAAGCGCACGATGTTGCCATCCTGGTCCTCGATCCAGATGCGCCCGACGAAGCGGCCCGTTCCGGAGACCTTGGGATGCACGTCGTAGACCCAGGTGCGCACTGACCCCAGAAACTCCCGCCGCACATAGCTGAAGACATAGTGCTGGTTGTCGAAGCTCCTGGGATCAAGAAACATCATCTGCGCAAATCCACTGGGCATATAAGTAATCGACCGCCGGCCTATAACCTTGTTCAGGCCCAGGAAGGCGGAGGATGACCCCTTGAAGTAGCCATGCTTGGCAGTGTCTTTGGGCTGGTAGACCTTGTCAAAAAATGAGACCTTGCCGAAGTCGATGCGGCTCAGCATATAGTCATCCGAGATGGGCACCTGATAGAGCTTGATATCCGGCATGGTGTCTTGAATGTAGGTCTCCACCAGCGGCGTGCGCTGCTGGATGTTCATGATCAGCGCCTTTTCGCGGCCAATGGCTTTTTCCACCAGCGCGGCCTGTTCCGGCGTGAGCTGATGAACCTGCGAGTACTTGGGTTCCTTATTCTTTGCGTTCGCGCTGGTGACACTCAGAATGATGAGCAGAAGGGTGAGGGGGATCTTCCGAAACGTCATGTCAGGCTCCTAAGCTGGGTTCTTTCAACTCTACTTCCGGCTGCTTGCGCCGTTCCGTTATACAGCGGCTGAGCGCAGCCATTGTTCTTGCGTGCAACCCCGATGTTACGCCAACTGAAACGTGATGGTGATATTGGTGGTCATGTCCACCGCCTGGCCGTTGCGCGTGGCGGGACGGAAACGAATCTGTTGCGCTACACGGCGCGCCTCTTCATCCAGGCCATGGCCCAGGCTGTGCACGATTCCCTGCACGACCACCTGGCCGCTGGCCGCAAAAGTAACCCGCAGGATCACGTCGCCCTGCACCTTGAGTTGCTTGGCTTCGCTGGTGTATTTTGGCTGCGGCTTGGAGATGACCACCAGATCGGTGGGAACAGGTCCGACCGTTCTGGGGGCTTCCGCCACGGCAGTGGGCGCGGCGGGAATACCGGCCGATGCCACCTTGCCAGAGCGGACGGGCGGAGGCGCGCTGGCGGCGACGCGGACGCCAGCCGAGGCCACCTTGCCCACCACTCCGGCATTGGAGCCGAATTTGGTTCCATTGCCGAAGCCTGTTGAACCCACAATTCCGTGGGGCGCCACTGCCGGACCTTGCATCCCGCCGTAGGGGTTGCCGATGGCCGCCACGGTGGCCGGTCCCTTGGCGTTCGGATTTGGAGTCACCCCGAAGGTGTCGCCAAAGTGGACGGGTTTCGTTGAGGGCTTGATGCGGTTGTCCTGCGCCGGCATGGCCGCGGCGGCCATCGCCGTCTTGGTCGGCTGCGCAGTAACCACAGCCGGCTTGGCTGCGGTGTTCAGCACAGACTTGGGCTGAGGCGCCTCAATGACTTTTGGCTTGACCGATTGAATCACCGGCGTCGGCAGCTTGACTTCGATCGGGATCGGCTTCAGCTCCGGCTTGGGTTCCGGCTTGGGTAGATTGATCTTCGGCGCCTCAAGCTTCACATCCGGAACCGGCGGCAATTCCTCCGGCGGGGGAGGAGGAGGCAGCTTTACTTTCGGCTGAGGAGGCTCGGGCTTGGCCGGCAGGACTAAAAGGGTCTCCTCATACCGGTGCTGATCAAGTGCCTTCTTGGCCGTCGCCCCAACGTAGAACAGAAAGGCCAGGAGCAGCCCGTTGACCACCATACTGGTGATCAAGGAGCCAAGGCTGCGCTCGGGATCGGGGAGCAATCCGAAAGCGGCTCTACCTGGAAATGGGTTCACCGGCATAGTTTAAATCCTAGCTCACGGTCAGAGAGGCTGTGCAGTTTGCTTCCGCAACGCGACGACCGATGGAAGCGGGGAATCTCGATGCGTTCGCGCTCGGATAGCTTCCATCCCCTGCGGGAGCCTGGCACAACGCTGTTGATATTTTGACAGATTGGCGCGAGACCGCAACGGTCTTCCAATGTCGCGGGGCTGGCGCTATCCGCAGAACGATTGGCTGCGCTCGCCAGATTCGTGCCGGTAAGGATACATCCGCGCCTCGTCCGGTTGCCAAGCCGGATGCAAACTGCTTATGCACGTGATCCAGAGGGGAAAACAGGAAATCTCTCTTCATATTTGTCGCGGGCGGCACGCAGAATCGGGTGCAAACCCGACTAGAGCCTGCCCTGCAAGGCTCCACGCTATGCGAAGGATCAGCCGCTTGAAACTTGAACATTCGAGTACCCCAACTCACGTCCAAGGCATCAAGCAAAAAAATCAATCCAGCACGTTACAGATATACATCAACTGCCCATCCGCACATGACGGCATCCGCATCAACCAAGCCCGCGTCAATACGGGCCGCATAAAAAAACTGGATATATCCAGCCGTCATTCTGGCGTTCCGAAGGCGGCGGCGCCCTGCCAGCCCCTACCTGCCCTCTGTAATACACTTTATCCTATTACCTGATAATTCGCGAAAGGACGGCTTTATTGTGAAGATATTTGTGACAGGCGGCGCGGGGTACATTGGGGGCACGGTCGCTGGATTACTGGCCGAGAATGGGAACGAAGTCGTCGTTTTCGACAACCTGAGCCATGGACGGCGCGATCTTTTGCCGCCCGGCGTGGAGTTCGTCGAAGGAGAATTGGCAGATCGACCTGCTCTTGAGAAGATTTTCCTCTCCGCCAAAGCGGAGGGAAGACCTTTCGACGGCGTCCTTCACTTTGCCGCGCTCATCGAGGCCGGCGAGTCCATGCTCCATCCCGAGCAGTTCTTCCGCAACAACACCGCCTCGACCCTCTCCCTGCTCGAAGCCATCCTGGCCCACGGCCCCCGCAGGCTGGTATTCAGCTCCACCGCCGCCGTCTACGGAGAGCCGGAAGTGATTCCAATCAAAGAAGATGCTCGCCTGCTTCCCACCAATGCCTATGGCGAGTCGAAGCTGCTGGTTGAGCAGATGCTGGGCTGGCTGAACCGCATCCACGGCCTGCGTGTCGCTTCGCTGCGCTACTTCAACGTGGCCGGCGCGCCGGAGGGACCAAACGGCATTACTCGCGGCGAAGCCCACGTGCCGGAGTCGCACCTGATTCCGCTGGTTCTGGATGTGGCGCTGGGCCGCCGCCCGTCGATCAAAATCTTCGGCGACGACTATCCTACCCCCGACGGCACATGCATTCGCGACTACATCCACGTCTCCGACCTGGCCGATGCCCACCTGCTGGCCCTGAACGCCTTAGAAACCGCCGCTGAATCCGCGAGCCGCCTGATCTTCAATCTTGGTAACGGCCAGGGTTTCAGCGTCCGCGAGGTCATTGAATCGGGCCGCCGCGTCACCGGCCACCTCATCCCTGCCGAGGTTCATCCCCGCCGCCCCGGCGACCCCGCCGTGCTGGTCGCCAGTTCCGAGAAGGCCATCCGCGAACTCGGCTGGAAGCCCAGGTACACTCAGCTCGACGAGATCGTCCGTACCGCCTGGATCTGGCACCAGAAGCGCTATGCTTGAGTCAGGCGTCCAACTGCTACAGCAGAATCGGCTTACAGGTGTCCGAGAACCATGAAAGAGATTTTCTGGATCAATGGCAATCCCCCTCCGCCGCTGGCAGTGGTGCTGAGGCCGTACGGCGATGACAAGCTCGAGGGCGAACTGCTGAGGATCAAGCAGGGCGGCATTCAAACCCTGGTTTCCCACCTCACCGAGAAGGAAGTCGTATCGCTGGGACTGGAGGAAGAAGCTTCTGTCGCGGAGCGGCTGGGGATGGAGTTCCTCCTCTATCCCATGCCCGATATTCATTGTCCGCCGGATATTGAATCCTTCAGAATCTTTATCGAGGGGTTGGTCAGCCGTCTCCGAGCCGGCATTCGGATCGGCATCCATTGCCGGGGCAGCATCGGCAGGTCCACCGTCACGGCGGCCTGCGCGCTCATTCATCTGGGCTGGAAGCCGAAGGCCGCACTTAAAGCCATTGAGACAGCCCGCGGCCTCGACGTTCCCGACACCAAGGAACAGAAGAACTGGATTCTGCGCTACAAGGCACGACGGTAAACTCCTCTTGCCTCCGTCCCGGCCAACCGGGTCCATGGAATATTAAACAGCTATCCAGGAAAGATCCCTATTATAGCTATAAATTGCACAATCTGGACGACTCTTGCCAATAGTGCTAGACTGTAACTAAATCTAGTCGCAGATGGGCGGGGTGTCAGATGTCCAAACTGCAAAAGGCCATTACGCGACTTCGTGCCAAACCCGTGGATTACACATGGGATGAGTTGCTGTCGCTGATGAATGCTCTCGGTTATGAACTCCGAGCCACCGGTGGCTCGGGCAGGAAGTTTTTCGATCCGGCAACCAAGGCATTGATTTTTCTGCATGAGCCTCATCCGTCCGGGATCCTCAAGACCTATCAGATTCGCGCGATCATTCAGTTTCTACGCCAGGAAAGGAAGATTCCATGAGCCAAACGCTTCAATACAAAGGCTATGATGGCTCGGTCGAATACAGCGCCGAGGATCGTGTTTTGCACGGAAAGTTGCTTGGAATTCGTGATGCCATCGTCTACGAAGGGTCGGATGTGGACAGTTTGGAATCCAACTTCCGCGCCGCCGCGAACGAGTACCTGGCTTTTTGCGCGGAAGAAGGCAAGATTCCGGATCAGCCATTCAAGGGCAGCTTCAATGTTCGTGTTGGACCCGATCTGCACAAGCAAGCGGCTCTGTTTGCCGAAGAGCACAATCAAAAACTGAATGCCATTGTTTCCAAGGCGCTGGAAGAGTTTCTTGTCCAGGCCAACACACAATGAAATCGACTAAGACCGTTTATTTTCATCTTGATCCCGACAATCCTCCTGTTTTGACCGCTGAAGAGCGGCAGGCGTGGACAGAACTCCTGGAGATGGGCGATGAGGGGATCGACTACAGCGACATTCCGCCCCTGCCTGCCACCGGTTGGCGGCGCGTCTCCGAGCTGGTCCCGGCGGAGAACAAGCAGCAGATCACGCTGCGGCTGGACGCCGACCTGATCGCCTTCTTTCGCGCGACCGGGCGTCGCTATCAAAGCCGCATCAACGCGGCGCTGCGCGAGTACGTGACCGCGCAGAAGAAATCCGCGTAGCCGTCGCGCCGATTCCCTTCCCGGCGCATGAAACTCCCGTGCGCGCCAACCCCGGTGCAATTCTTCCCGTCCATTTGCCGTTCGTATGCATCACTAGATAGAGTTGCATTCACGCGGAGCCTTAGCGGAGCATGATCCCGAGGGCTGCCGTGAGCCGTTTTTCGATCCTCTTCCCCTAAGGACGGTTCGTATGAATTCCCTGCCCGTTTTTGAAGTTGCCAGCCCTGTTTCTGTCGTTGCCAACCCTGTTTTGGCCGTGGCCAGTCAGGACATCGACTCGACACTGCGCGAGGACCGCGTCTTTCCGCCGTCGCCGGAGTTCAGCGACAAGGCCCACATCAAGAGCCTGGAAGAGTATGAAGCGCTCTACAAGCAGTCCATCGACGATCCCGAGAGCTTCTGGGCCGGCGTCGCCCAGGATCTGCATTGGTTCAAGCCGTGGGAGAAAGTTCTAGAGTGGAATCTCCCTCTGGCTCAATGGTTTGTGGGTGGAAAGTTAAACCTGAGTTTTAACTGCGTAGATCGCCACGCGCTGGGGGCAAGGCGCGACAAGAATGCGCTGATCTGGGAGGGCGAGCCGGGCGAGGTACGCCGGCTGACCTACGCCGAACTGCACGCCGAAGTGCAGCGCTTCGCCAACGCCCTCAAGGCGCTGGGGATCAAAAAGGGCGACCGCGTAGCCGTTTACATGGGCATGACGCCGGAGCTGGCGATTGCCCTGCTGGCCTGCGCGCGCATCGGCGCGGTGCACTCGGTCATCTTCGGCGGCTTTGCCGCCAACGCAATCGCCGACCGCGTCAACGATTCGGCCTGCGTCGCCATCCTCACTCAGGACTCCAGCTACCGCCGCGGCAACGAGATTCAGCTCAAGCGCACCGTGGACGAGGCCATGAACGCCTGCCACACCGTCAAGCACGTGGTCGTCTACCGCCGCACCGGCTCGCCCGTGACGATGGTTGCCGGCCGCGACCATTGGTGGCACGAACTGGTGGCCGCCGCCGCCCCCGATTGCCCCGCCGAGGAGATGGATTCCGAGGATCCGTTGTACATTTTGTATACCTCCGGCACCACCGGCAAGCCCAAGGGACTGGTCCACACCACCGGCGGCTACGCTGTGCAGACCTACCTCACCTCGAAGTACGTCTTCGACCTGCGCGACGAGGACGTCTACTGGTGCACTGCCGACATCGGCTGGGTCACCGGCCACTCCTACGTGGTCTACGGCCCGCTGCTGAACGGCGCCACGGTGCTGATGTACGAAGGCGCTCCGAACTGGCCTGACTTTTCCCGCTTTTGGAAAATCATCGACGACCATCAGGTCTCCGTCTTCTACACCGCGCCGACAGCTATTCGGGCGTTTATCAAATGGGGCGACCAGCACGTGGAAAAGCACTCGCTGGCCTCGCTGCGCCTGCTGGGCACCGTTGGCGAGCCGATCAACCCCGAGGCCTGGATGTGGTACCGCGAGAAGATCGGCCACAATCGCTGCCCCATCGTCGATACCTGGTGGCAGACCGAGACCGGGGCAATCCTAATCGCGCCTCTTCCTGGAGCCGTGCCCACCAAACCCGGCTCGGCGACGCGGCCCTTCTTCGGCATTCAGGCCGAGGTGGTCAACAAGGAGGGCCAGCCGGTGCCTGCCGGTCACGGCGGCCTGCTGGTCATTCGCAAGCCATGGCCTTCGATGGCGCGATCCGTCTATGGCGACCCCGAACGCTACCAGAAGACCTATTGGAGCGACGTGCCCGGCAGCTACTTTACCGGCGACGGCGCGCGCCAGGACGCCGACGGCTACTTCTGGCTGATGGGCCGGGTGGACGACGTGATCAACGTCAGCGGCCATCGCCTGGGAACCATGGAGGTCGAGTCGGCCCTGGTCGCCCATCCCAAGGTGGCCGAGGCCGCCGTTGTCGGCCGCCCCGACGAACTCAAGGGCCAGGCGATCTCCGCCTTCGTCTCGCTGGAAAGCGGCAACGAACCCAGCGAAGCGCTGAAGGACGAACTGCGCAAATGGGTCTCGAAGGAGATTGGTTCGCTGGCCCGCCCCGACGACATCCGCTTCACTGAAGCCCTGCCCAAGACGCGCTCCGGCAAGATCATGCGCCGCCTGCTCAGGGAGTTGGCCACGCACGGCGAGATCAAGGGCGACACCACGACGCTGGAAGACTTCACGGTGATCGCCAAGCTGCGCGAGGCGGAGGAGGGGTAATGCGGCGTCTACGCTACGGAGTGGCAATGAGCCTCGATGGCTTCATCGCCGGACCCAACGGCGAGTACGACTGGATTGTCCATGATCCCGCCATCGATTTCGCCGCCATGTTTGCGCAGTATGACACACTGCTGATGGGCCGGCGAACCTACGAGATTGCCAGTGTGAGGGCGGCTCTCTGGCCGGATCTCGGCCACCGTTGGATCGTCGTCTCACGTACATTGAAGCCCGAAGAGCACCCCAACATCACGCTTCTGAGCAGCGACTTTGCAGAGGCGGTAGCCGCATTAAAGGCACAGCTTGGCAAGGACATCTGGCTCTTCGGCGGAGGCATTCTATTTCGCCATTTGCTCGATGCCAGACTCATGGATACAGTCGAGGTTGCGGTGATGCCGGTACTGCTGGGAAGCGGGACACCGCTGCTGACCGAGGGGCGGCGACAGCTTCTTCAACTGGAAGAGAGCAAGGCTCTGCCGAGCGGCATTCTCTTGGTTTCTTATTCCATTAAGGCAATCGCGGCAGAGTAGTATTTTGGATTGTTCAATTATTGTTTGATACCTACCCAGTTGGTTGACTGATTCTGCCTACCGGGATTGAAGAACCTTCCGCGGTGGCCAGATCCAATCCAAGTACGACGATTGCACACGGGCTTCTGCTACATTACTCATACGGCTTATCGCCGCTTTCTATGGCCACCCTCAGCTCATCGCCTTCAAATCTGTCCTTTCCGCGCATCTTCAGCCTCCGGCGCGTGCTGATCGGCTTCGCCGTCATTACAAGCCTCTTGTTACACTTCAACGTGGCTTGGATGTTGCGGGGACAGATCGCGACCGGTGTCACGGATTTTTCCGCTTTTTACACGGGCGGAAAGATTGTGGTTTCCGGGAACGGCAGCAATCTCTACGACCTTGCCACTCAGGAGCGGGTCGAAGGAGCCTTCACCGTGCGCAAGCACTCCGCCGGCTTCCTGCCGTACAATCATGCCCCGTTTGAGACGGTGCTCCTGGCGCCGCTTGCCGCCTTCCCGTTTTCCACCGCAGCCTGGATCTGGTGGGCGTGTAATCTTCCGCTCGGCTATCTTGTCCTGTTTCTGCTTTGTCCCCACCTTCCACACCTCAACAATCACCTTGGACTGGCGATACTCGGGCTGGGATTTTTCTTCCCGCTTCTATTAGCCGAATGCCAGGGCCAGGATTCGGTTCTCACGCTGCTGCTGTTTACCGTCTGCTTCGTCAACCTGGCCCGCGGCCGAGCCTGGATTGCCGGATCCGCACTCGCCCTGACCACCTACAAACCGCAGCTTGCGATTGTCATGATTGCGATCCTCGCGGTCACCTCCAAGAGGCGTTGGCGCATCCTCGCGGGGTTCTTCCAAACCTGCTTCGGTCTTGCGGCCCTGTCCATCGGCCTGCTGGGCTGGCGCGCTTGCGCGGCATATCCCGCGTTTGTAAGAAGCTTCGCCGCCGGTTTTGATGATGCCAAAGCGCGTACTGATTTAATGCCCAACCTGCGCGGCCTGATGTACTCAACGTTCGG
This sequence comes from Acidobacteriaceae bacterium, assembly GCA_003159355.1. Taxonomy (GTDB): domain Bacteria; phylum Acidobacteriota; class Terriglobia; order Terriglobales; family Acidobacteriaceae; genus Telmatobacter. Next base: position 23,710 of record PLPA01000304.1, read on the forward strand.
CTCGCGTCTATCGCATTCTGCCTTCGTACTTACGGTGTTGGCCGTGTCTGCCTTATTTGTACTGGTGGCGGTCTGGGCATCGCGGGGCAAGACCGTGACGGCGCAGGGAATGCATCTGCAATTTGCGTTGGCAGTCACCGTCACAGAGATTGTCGCCTACCATGGATTCCTCCACGATATGACAATTCTGCTGCTTCCTTTGTATCTGGTCTGGAATTCGTTGGCGGAAACCGGCCTTGATACCTGGAAACGCAGGTTATTGGCCACCTGTGTGCTGCTGTTTTTCTGTGGCCCGCTCTTGTTGATTGCAGGTCTACAGAGTCCACAGTTGGACGCCTGCGTGGCTATCGTCCTCTTTGCCTTGCTCTGCTGGGAAGTCCGCGGTGGAGAAGGCTCGGTCATCGCGAGTTCGTAACGCCGCGACGGGCAGCTCACCCATTGCCCGGTTATCGAAACTGCCTGTGCCACGGGTTCCACAATCCAATAGCGGAGGACGCCACACTGGCGGGTTCATTCTCGGCAATCAGCAGCCGGCTCAGATCCGCCAGTTGTCGGCGCGCCAGCTCTTGATGCGCTCCTTGATCTGCTTGCGGTCCAGATTCTGTTCAAGCGCCTGCTTGGCCAGTTCCAACACCTCGTCATCGGCTGCGAAACGCAGGCCGATCAACTGATCCTCGCTGAGGCGATAGATCTGCGAGTGCCATTCCGTGGGGGCCAGCGCCTGCAAGCGTATCCGCTCCTCCAGCCGGATGACGCGGTCCTGCACCTTCAGCGGATACATCCGCAGTTTGACGAAGGGGATGAAGACCGCTAGCGAAAGCACCACAAACCATGGGCCGGCGAAGTAGGCGTCTTGCCGATGGTGAATCATGTGAATGACGGAGAAGACCAGGTTGGCGACCAGAATGGCAAACAGCACAAAGTGAACCGGGGGATCAAGACGCCCGTGGTTCTTGAGATTCTGCTCGGAAGATTTACTCATGCGCGACACCGATTTTCTTCAGGCCGAAGTTGGCTGTTTGGGCTCCGTCGACTTCCGCGGAGCCGCCGACAACGGCGCGGGGGGCCTGAACACCTGCGCTCCCCGGATTCTGAGCGACGCGGGCCGCTGCTGTCAATGCCCCTAAATTGTCCGGCGACAGAAGCTGTGGATTATTGGGAATGAGATGATGGCGGCCGCGTACAAGATAATCCACGAACAAGCCTCCGGCAACGTAGGGGTTCAGCAGCGCAATGGGGATGGCATAGGTGGTGGAAAGCGACTCGGCGATGCTCTTGTTCGAGCGGCTCGGATGGCGATAGCCGGGAATCTGTGGAATTTCAAAGATCGTCAGTTGCGTCTCAAGATGCTTGCTGGCATAGCGCTCGAGCCTGTAGGCAAGCTGCTTGGGAGCGGTCATGCCCGCGTCCGGGAAGACGCTGCGCCGGAAAGTGTGGGGAAAGTATAGATTGAGAGCACGGCGCGCAAAGTCCGAGCAGTTGTTGAACAGAAGATAGAAGTGCGAGCGATTCCCGCTATCATTCATGCGCGCGATCAGGGCGTCGTCCTGTTCTTCGGTGGTCTCAAAGCGGAAGGCGTAAATGCGCCGCTCATAGGAGACGCCTACCAACTGGGTCCATCCGCCATGCAGCACATTGCCGGGAGAGAGGTTTTCTCCCAGGCTGAGCAGATGGGCTTCATGATAGCGGTCGCGGAGCCGATTGACGGTCTCGCGGTTGACGCGCGCGGGAACATCCGAGGCGTTCTCGACTGAATAGAGGTAAGGAAGCAGCGGAATCGCCACCCAGTCGTACCCGTTGATGCCCTGGTAGCGTGCGAGGACGGCGCCCAGTTCACCATCCTGGCAGCGGCGCAGGCGAATCGGAGTTTCAGCACAGATGCGCTCAAAGTAGATGGCATTGTGCCCGGTCGGGTTGACCGAGCCAAAGAAGCCATACGGCTCTTCCATCAGCAGTGCCGCCTGCGCGCGGCTCTGCGCGGAGAACAAGGTGATTAGCGATAAAATGACGATAACAAATACAGTTGAGCGCAACGTTCGCGTCGAAAGCATCGCTCCTCCGTGGTCAGTAACTAAAACTTCCTTTCAGTATTCCCCGCTTCCGGGAGATGGAAACGCCCTGGCCGCGGAGCTTCCCACCCAGGAATCAACCGCGGAAATGTGATCACTGTTGCTAATTTTGACACCGTTTGCCGGAAAAAGTTGCGACTGAACCTGGAATTAACCGAAGATGATCGGTTTTGGGCAAAGACCGGAGAGATAGCGGAAGAGTGCAGTTCTTGCTGGGCCGAGGTCTATCCCTTGGCGGGAACGATCACCATGGTTTCCTGCATTTCGATCAGGCCGGAACCAATGCGCTTTTCCAGTTCCGGCAGAATCGCTTCGACCTTCTCGCGGGATTCGATGAACTCGATCTTGATGGGAAGGTGGTCGGATATCTCGAGGATATGAGCCGAGTGGATGCGGTGCGCCATGCCGAAGCCGGCTACGCCTTTGAGCACCGTCGCGCCCGCGATTCCGCTATGAAAGAGGAAGTCGAGGATGCTGGAGTAGACAGGTACCCCATGATGCTTGGCGCCATCGCTCAGGTAGATGGAGACTTTGACAGCTTTTCCGGATTGCAGCATTTCAGCATCCCTCCGCGAAAGCAGAATTCTATCGCACTCAACATCATCCGTGCGCTGGAACTCGTGAAGTGGCTATCATCAGATCGCCTCGGCCAGCAGCGCGCCAAGCCAGGTTGCGGTAAGTCCAAGGATAAGGCTGCCCACGGCGTAGAGGCCAGCGAGCGCAAAAGCTCCCGAGCGCAAGGTGGAAAGCGTCTCCCACTCAAAGGTGGAAAAAGTGCTGTAAGCGCCGATGAATCCCACCGCAATGAGGAATCGCCATGCCGGGTCCATGCCGGTTCGCTTGCCCAGGTAGGTGAGCGAGAAGCCGATGACGATGCAGGCGGTGATGTTGATGACGAAGGTGCCGTAGGGAAAGCGTGTTCCCATGCGACCGGCAATCGTTGAGCCGACCCAGTAGCGGGCGATGGAACCCAGCGCGCCCCCGGCGGCGATGAGCAGGTATTTCTGCA
>PLPA01000007.1 GCA_003159355.1 Acidobacteriaceae bacterium
TTGTGGAAGCCGCCCCAACTTTAAGCTGCTGGCCCATATTCCCATAAGCAAGCGAATTGGTAATGGTCAGTGTTGATCCGGTGCCGGTAAGATGCAGCAGATCAAACCCATCCTGCGTGTTATACGCCGCAGTCGAATTCGTAACCGTCATTATCCATGCGGGGCTGCTGTGCGCTGTCGCCGTCCCGATGCCGTCCCCATATCCACCACCGCTATCATCGGTGCAGTCCTGATAGCGTACTGAGTCCACAATGGGATACTCTTCGGCACACCCGTTCCAGATCACCGAGAAATAGTTCATGTTCAGGGTTCCGGTACCGGTAGTGCCGGACCCGTCATCCATGTTCCAGCCACTCGAAGCGTTGCCTAGCAAGGCCACTCGAAGCAGCGATACTCCAGTTCCAGTTGCTCCTATCATTCCCGCGTCCGCCAGGCCGTGAACACGAACATCAGTGATGGTCACATTCGTCGTTGTATTGTTCGTTGTAATTCCATCACTCGCGATCTCCGAAAGCGGGAAACCCGTTGCGCAAGCATTCACCTGTCCTTGCTTACCGCAACTAGAATGGTCAGTAATGTTGAAGCAGGCAAAGTCAACATATGATGCACCGGCGAGCGTAAATACGTTTCCGACCCCATAGCCGCCATTAACGTGAGCCTTGGCGGTGTCGGAGGTGCAGTTGGCATAGTTCACGCCGTAAATATGCGTGTGCGCTCCGGCGGTTCCACTGGGCGGCGCAGGAGCACCCGCTCCATAGGGATTACCCTCCACCCCAAAGTAATCTCCAACATTCGGGCCGCTTTGCCCTACCCGGCAATCAGTCGGGCAGTCGATCAGGTATGTATCTCCTCCGCTGCCAATCCATCCCCACTTCGGCGATCCCTCCCTTCCGTAGGCGTAGGTTCCATCAGTCCACAGGTAACGAATATCGCCGAAAGCGCAGTTCTGATTTACGCCAGAGCCGGGATAAGCCGCCGCCGACTGGCCGTTGCACTGGCCGCTTGTCTGGTTGACCGAGTAGCGCGTGCCGCCGTTGGCGTTGACGTACCAGGTCGTCGCCATTGCAGGAAGAGTGCAGAACAGCATGGCCAACAAAATCAAGCGCTTCATTAAGCCCTCCATGTGGCTTGAAGCAGTTGCCGTAGCAACTGGCTACCAAAATCCGATATAACGAAACTATAATAACCATTCTTTCCACCCTGAGCAATTACCTAAATGGGTTACCTTCATAGCCGAAAGAGGTGATACCTACCGCTATTTCGGCAGTTTCCCTCGTGAGCATTAGCAACTGTGCGGAAATGTCTCGTTCTGAGGCAGGGGCAACCGAGACGTGATGAGAAGTACGAGCCTCGGTTGCTATACCGAAGTGGACAAAGACACAGCGGTCTCAACTTGAACTCGCGCCCAAGGATCGCCGGTCGCTGGAAGAGCGATGGTCTCTGGAAATTGAGGATGGTTTCTGGAAATTGAACACGGTCTCTGTAGATTGATGATGGTCTGCTAACACGTATGGATAGCAATTCCTTGCGGGCAATCCCAATGCCAAAGCGCCCGGCTCGATGTAGAAATAATATTAGAGGTTTAGAATGTTTGATTTGCGGAGGAACTCTGGGTGATGCAAGAGCTACGCGGCACCCTTGATGGGCTACTCTCAATGTAATTTTTACAGGCTTTTGCAGTCATTTTTACGTACGTGTCCGGCCAACACCATGGTTTACGGGTCTGGGCAGCCGGGGATAGACTATTCTGCCGCTTTGGCGGCGTAGGCCATCGGGGTGAGTTCGTTCAGGGTCTGGATGGAGCGATCGGCCAGGCCGGGCAACACGTCGGACAAATATTTACGAATGGGCACGTCCAGCTTGCGGCAACTCTCGACGATGCTGAAGATGGCGGCGATCTTCGGTCCCGCTTCCTTGCTGCCCAGATGCAACCAGTTGCGCCGTCCAATCGCGATTCCCCAGACATTCTGCCCATGTCGGTCAGGAATTGGAGATTCACTATCGTTGGCACCCGCTTTACGGGCGGAAAGTCCTCTATCGAGATAGCGAACAACGCGGCCCCGGAGGCGTTGTCCACGTGGACGACGGTTCTGGCATGGTCACGATGGTCCCCGCATGGATGTTGGATCCCGTAGTTTGCGCAGGCATGAAGCTAGGTGAGCCGCGAGTCTCTGTCGTAGCTTTGCGAGAACTGCATCATCGGCTGGTTGAGCGCGGTTTGCGAAAAGACTCCTCTAACGATTCCACTATCGTTCAGGAGGAGTGCGATGAGGTCGACTTGCGAGAACGTTCGGCGGCCGCTTCAGCTGCTGGCCGTGACACCGCGTCAGATCAGCCTGGCGTTTACTTCAGTTCAACTATCCGGGATGAATCCATCGCAGAGAGCGCGAGCGCTGAGCTGCTTGGCCAACCTTCTGATGTTGGCCGCCGGCGGCGCAGATCGGGAGGTCAGCGATGATCAATGCTGAACTCTTGCCTTCGGTGGTGCTCCAGCGCAAGGCCGTAGTCTACGTCCGGCAATCGACTCAGGCGCAGGTGCAAATGAATCTCGAAAGTCAGCGACGGCAGTACGATCTGGTTGGCGAGGCCCGACGTTTGGGCTTTCGTGCCATTGAGGTGATTGACGACGACCTTGGCCGTTCCGCTACTGGAACGGTCGCCCGGCCTGGCTTTGAGAAGCTGGTAGCCGGGCTTTGCGCCGGAGAAGTTGGTGCTGTTCTATGTCTGGACGCATCCCGGCTTGCAAGGAATGGACGCGACTGGCATCATTTGCTGGAGCTTTGCGGTCTGGTTGAGGCGCGGGTGATCGATCCGGACGGTGTATACGATCCGTGCCGGGCCAATGATCGATTGTTGCTCGGCATGAAGGGGAGTATCAGCGAATTCGAAATAAGCGTACTGCGTTCTCGGATGTTCGAGGCAGTTCGCGCCAAGGCCAGGCGCGGAGAGTTACGAATCAGCGTGCCGATAGGTTATGTCTGGCATCGTGAACTCGGTCTGGATTTCGATCCCGATCAACGCCTGCAGGAAGTGATCCGGCTGATCTTTGCGCGCTTCCGTGAAATCGGTAGTGCACGACAAGTATTTCTGGTGTTGCGGGCGGCGCAGATCCACTTTCCGCGGCCTTCCGATGGTCGGACGCTGGTGTCGTTCGACTGGACGCTGATACGCTATCGAAACGTGATCTCAGTTCTCAAGAATCCCTTCTATGCAGGAGTGTATGTGTACGGCAAGAGCGAGAAGCGGACTGTGATTCAGAATGGGCGAGCTCACCGGAGTTATGGCCATGGCAAGCCGTTCGACGACTGGGAAGTATTCATCAAAGACCACCACAAGGGCTATATAGACTGGGAAGAGTTTGAGCGCAACCAGAAGCAGATCGCAGCCAACGCTTATGGCAAAGTCGGAGATGTTAAATCGGGGCGAGGTGGGACCGCATTGCTATCTGGTTTTCTTGCTTGCGCTCGCTGTGGGCGCCGCTTGTCGATAGCTTACAGAGGGCATGCGCCGAGACAGACCGTTTATCGCTGCAATAGCATGGACCTGACCGGCCTGGCCCGATGCATGACGTTTGGAGGTTCCCGTGTGGACGCTGCCATCGCAAAGGAGTTGCTGCGCGCAGTCCAACCGATGGCTATCGAAGCAGCCATGGAGGCGGAGCGTATGCATTTGCAAATTTTGAACGAACAGCAGCGCGTTGTGGAACTGGAACTGGAACAGGCGCGCTATGAAGCTAGGCTTGCCGAGCGGCGCTATGCCGCTTGCGATCCGGATAACCGCTTGATCGCAGCGCAGTTGGAAAAGAGTTGGGAAAGCACACTGCGCCGCGTTGAAGCTTGCCAGGCGCGACTTGATGCAATGTGCGCGTCTGCACAGGAAAGTACTGCTGCACCGGACTTCACCGGGCTTGCCGAAGATCTTGAAGCCGCATGGAACGCTCCCGGCGTAACGATGCGCGTTCGCCAGCAGCTTGCGAGAGCCTTGATCACCGATATCATCGCGGATGTAGATGAAGAGGCGCGGGAAATCATCTTGACCATTCACTGGCAAGGAGGGCAGCACTCCGAACTGCGGCTCCGCAAGCCAAGATCGGGTGAGCACGGCCGCCGCGCTTCGGAAGAGGTGCTTGCGGTCGTGCGCAGCATGTCTTGTCGATGGTCCGATCAGGATATAGCCGCATCGTTGAATCGTATGGGTATGCGCACCGGACAGGGCATGACCTGGAATGCACAACGCGTGAGCACTCTGCGCCACGAGCACGGCATCCATGCCTATCACTCCGCCGAGAAGAATGGCGAGTGGCTGACGATGTCTGAAGCCGCCGAGCTGCTTGGCGTAAGCCATCACGTGATCCGGCGCCTGATCAGGGACCGCATTCTGCGCGCCGAGCAGGTGGTTCCCGGTGCACCGCACCAAATCCGGGCCAGTGATCTGCAAAGTGAGGCAGTTGCTGCCGACATCGCCCGTAAAAACCGCCCGTGTCGGGCTGTCGCCGATGGCCAACTCCCAATGTTTATAAGTACTTCAGAAGGAGGGGCATAATGAACGCCCAATCGCGATGGGGCGCATCGAGTTTTCCGCCCAGTTGGTCGACAACTCGATCACCGGATGTTCCATGAAGCGCGTCAGCTTCTCCCAACGCGTCAGCGTGTAGGAGATTGCGTTGCCGGCAATGGACTTCGGCAGGATCGCCGCCGAAGCCTGCATCGCAAGCAGCAGCGCATGCAACTCTGCCAGAACTGTGGGCGCACGTTCCTGCCGCAACGCATGGCGGTCATCAAGCGACAGCTTCTGCTCGTGCGCCTCGCGGTCGATCGCAAACAGTCCATCCATGAGCGCGACGACGCGTTCCAACTTAGAGTCGGTGGCGTTGGCCTTGGTCTGCACCTTGATGGCATCGATAAATTTGCGCCTTGCGTGCGACCAGCAGCAAGCGTGAATCGAATCTTTCGTGCCGATGTCTTTTTCGTAGGCGACATAGCCGTCCGTGTGGAGGATGCCGCCATAGTCTTTGAAGAAGGCTTTCGGAACCTCTTTGCTGCGCGTCATCTTGAAGTCGAAGACCACGCCCTTCATTGGCGCGCTGTACTGCCAGAAATATGCCTGATGGTTCGCTCCCTTTTTGTCGTGCGTCTGCACTCCGACATAGGTCTCGTCGGCCTGGATGTAATTGCCGGCAAGCAGATCGCGCGCCATCCCGTCGACGATAGGGATCAGCAATTCGCCCACGCGCAACACCGCGTCGTTGATCGTGCTCAGCGCCACATCGATACCGAGATCGCGCAGCAGAATCGCGCGTTGACGATACAAGGGCGATGCATCGCAATACTTGCTCACCAGAAAACCGATGATCACTTCGTCCGAAAAGATCGACTTGGGCGCGATGCGTATCGGCGTCGGAGCGGTTGCTACACCC
>PLPA01000174.1 GCA_003159355.1 Acidobacteriaceae bacterium
TGGTCCTGAATGGCCTTGTTCATCAGCGGATGGTTGGGATTGGTGATGAGTTGGTTCCAGTCGGCGCGGTTGATGCGCACGGCAAAGGCGTTGGGGTCGTAGCTGGGATGGGAAACCAGGGCGAGAATCTCGCCGTTGCGGGGGTCCATGGCCACCACGGCGCCGTTGGCGTCGCCCAGCGCCAATTCCGCGGTGCGCTGCAGGTCAATGTCGATGGTCAGCTTCAGGTCCTGGCCGGGGATGGCGTGCTGGGTGCGCAGGTAGCCCACCTCGCGCCCATGACTGTCCACCACCACGTCGCGCGAGCCGTCCTCGCCACGCAGCAGTTGGTCATAGGTCTCCTCNNTCGCCCACGTAGCCGATCAGGTGGGCCGCAAAGCCGTCGCGAGGATAAAGCCGGCGCTCCACGTCGATCGTCTCCAACTCGGGCAGTTCGTTGCGATGCGCCTCGATGAAGGCCTGCTCGTCGGCTGTGACCTCTTGCTTGATGGGAATCGGCTCGTAGACCGGGCGGGTGCGATAGCGGCGCAGCGTGGCGCGCAACAGCTCCAGGTCCAGGTCCAACCCGCGCGCAATCAGCGGCAGGTCATCGTCCACATTGCGGCTCTGCTCGCGGACCAGGTAGCAGGAGACCGACGGGTAGTTGTCGACGATCAGCCGGTCTTCGCGATCAAAGAGCTTGCCGCGCGCGGCCATCACCGGCTCCTTGCGGATGCGGTTCTGCTCGGCCTGCAGGCGGTAATCGTCCACCCGCAGCACCTGTAGCCGCCACAGTCCGGCCGCCAGTGCCAGCATCATGAACAGAATGCCGTACTGCACCACCGTCAACTTGAGGGGGGAGAGCTTTTCGCCGCGACTGCCGCTGCTGGAATACATTGTCTATGCCTAGAATACAGCGATTTTCAGGCACGGTCCTTAGCGGGGCTTCTTTGAAAGGCGAAGATCTCCGAGCGTGTTGACTCATAGTCCGTAGACTCATCGACCAAGTTCGCGTGCAATCGTTACTCGTGGACAAAAAACTTGCATTTCGCAATGGATTTGGACGGCTCGTTCGTATTCGCCGTACAGAGATTGGCCTAACCCAAGAGGGTCTGGCCTTTGAAACCGGCCTCGACAGAACCTATGTCTCCGGTATTGAGCGCGGGCGGAGGAACCCAACCCTGACGGTTATTGCAATCCTCGCGGAGGGATTGAAGACTACGGCCTCGGAGCTTCTGCAAGGACTTGAGAAAGAGGCCAAGAATGGCTTATAAGCTCGATTTTGACCTCAGTGCATTGAACACCGCACAGATTGCCGTTCATTCTTTCTGGTCTCACAGCAAGGCCAGTGAGAAGTATCTGGATGTAACCTTCAAATATCCGATGGACGCATTTGAGTTTGGCCTTCCTATAGAATACCGCCGTACCGGTCTTGACTTGGCAACTAAAGATGAAATTCGTGAGTATCTTCCGTTTGCTTATAAAGCCTGTAATCCAGACAAATGGGGAACTTGGAAGATGGATCAAAAAGCGTTTTGGGATGGAAAACCGAAGGCGCTTATTACTCGTCCATTTTTCGACATTTTGCAGCGTGATTTCAAATGGAAATGCCGGAGCTGTGAACTGCCCAAGAACGATAATCCTGCGCGCCGAACGCAAGATATTAAAGAGTACGGATACACGCTTGCCACCAAGACGGTCCGATGCACAAGGAGTTGCGGTAAGAAGACAACTCACCTCCAATTGCTCCCCATACCACGCTTGGGCGTTCACGGATATGAGACTTGGTCGCCTGAGCTTAGGGACCGTATTATCAAAGTCCTCAAACGTTATGATGCATTCGAGGGGAGAAAGATAAATTCAGATTCTTTGCTTCCAGACCACAAGTTTTCTGAAATTCGATGGGATCACAATACCAAACGATCATCACTCGAAGATATTACAGATCAAGATATCAAAAGAGATTTCCAACTTATAAACAACCAACGGAACCAACAGAAGCGTGAGGCCTGCCGTGCCTGCAATAAGAGCGGAGACCGTGGCTTTCCGTTGGGGATCAAGTTTTTTTATGAAGGGAATGCACGTTGGCCAGACGATGTGCCCCGGCGTGGCAAGGCAGCAGAAAAGGGCTGCGCTGGCTGCGGCTGGTACGATCTTGAAAAATGGCGTAAATCTCTTATCAAGCGAACGAGCGTTATCCCTTCTTGAAGACTATGTGTCACATCCGGTATACTGATTTCTATGCTTGAAACCCTTTTTCCCGAAGCCGTAACAGCCGAACCTTCCCTGAAGGCAAAACGGCCCAAGATTGGACGATACGAACGGCTGAAACGGGATTCACAGGCGGATTTCGACGACGAATTCAAGGTCTTTGTTGATGTGAACGAATCGTCAACGCCGAGCCAGACCTATCGCTTCATCGATCTTTTCTGTGGCGCCGGCGGAATCACCAAGGGATTGTCAATGGCCAGTTTCCAGCCGGTGGCCAGCGTTGAAATCAGCCCGATTGCCTCTGCTACTCATCTGCGGAACTTTCCGTCTTGCATACATTATTGCGGAGATATTAAAAATTATCATCCGGGTAAGTTGCTGAATCTTGAGGAACAGGGTGAGATTCATCTGGTCAGCGGTGGCCCTCCCTGTCAAGGATTTTCGGTTGCAGGTAAGCGCGACCCTAATGACGTTAGAAACATACTTTTTCGAGAGTTTATCCGGGTTGTGGCGGAGATTCGCCCTTGGTACGTTGTCATGGAAAATGTGCCGGGAATCCTCACAATGAAAGGCGGCGCGGTGCGGTCTGCCATCATTGAAGCATTTGAAGAGATCGGCTATCCCAATATGTCGGTAACCGTGCTGGAAAGCGCGGACTATGGTGTGCCCCAATTTCGGCCCAGGGCGATCTTTGTTGCAAATCGGTTTGGCTTGGACAATCCTTATCCAAAACCACAGTTGACGCCAGATCAGTATCGACCGATTGAATCGGCAATCTCTGACCTACCTCCATCCACGCCAATCAAAGCCATCAATCATGAGTGGACCCGCCATTCGAAACAATATATGGAAAGAATTGCCAAGGTTCCTCCAGGCGGTTCGCTCTACGAAACGTTCTTTGATGCCTTCAAGCGGCAGTATCCTGGATTACCGTCCATGACGATTAAGGAAAATCATGGCGGTACACATATTCATCCGCATCTGAACCGTGTGATTTCAGCGCGGGAGATGGCCCGGCTACAGACTTTTCCAGATGATTTCATCTTCGAGGGGACAATGAAAAAGGCGATGTGGCAGATTGGGAACGCCGTCCCACCACGTCTAGCACAAGTCATCGGTTTTGCGCTTATTCCATACCTCAATGAAATTGCAGAAGCATCCGAGGGCTCTCTCAGCTTGGTGAATGTGAGGCGGCATAACGGCACTCGACAGGCTGCACTTTTCGCGTAGCGTCGTCAGCATTTTTCTCACACTCTCCTGGTCCCTGCTACTCCTTGATCTGCGTCCGGTCGAGTAGCGGGAAAAGTACGGCGGCAATTGCCGAATTACCCACAGCCTTCATCAGCTCCGCCAGCCAGCTCCACTCCAACTCCAGGCCCAGCAGGATGCGGTAGATGAAGACGTAAATCGCGCTGCACAATAGCGAAAGCAGAAAGGTGAGCATCAGGCGAATGGTGTGGTTCTCAACGTCGATGCGCACGCCGACCGAGCCAGCCAGAAAGCCGGCCACCGTCTTGGCAATGCCGTTGACGCCGATGGCGTGGTGGGTCAGCGCGTCCTCGAAGATACCCAGGCTCCCGCCCATCAGCATTCCCTGGATGGGATCGCGCCGCACCAGGGCAAAGTAAACCGTGACCACCAGCGGCAGGTCGAACCAGGCGTAGCCGTGCAGAAAGCGCGGCAGCAAGGCTTGCAGCACCAGCGCCGCCAGCGGCGTCATTGCATAGATCAGCACTGGATAGTGGTGAATCCCCAGATCGTGGCGATAGTCGGCGCTCAGGGCACTCATGGCTTTGGATTCCTCCCTGGTTGGCCAGACGGGTGTTGGGTTGGCTTATCGGGCTTGTTCTCCAGACCGGCAGGCGCGGGCGTTTCCTCGCCAGTAGACGGCGTTGCCCCCGGCGTAAAGCGGTCAGGATGGCGCGCGGGCAGCAGCTTGGGTACCGGCGCTTCGGCGGGAGCGGACGGAGTTTGTCCGGGCTGAGCCGTCTGGCCGGGCGCCGCGGGATTCGCCGCCGGCGCATTGGGATCGGTGAGTCCGGGCAGCCGCTCGGCCATGATCTGCGAGGCCTTTTGCTGCTGCTTGATGGCATCCGCCTCCGCGCCTTTGAGCGTCTCGCTGGTGGCCATGTCCTGCTGCTGCTCGGCGGAGAAGCGCGGCTCGGTGGAGGTAATCACCAGCACCTCATCCAGCCGGTCCAGATGGGCCGCCGGCGTCACGATCACGTCAATGAACGAGTCGCGGTCAGGGTCGGGAACCACCTTCTCCACGACGCCCACCGGCAGCCCGCGTGGGAAGATCAGGTCGCCACCCGCGGTGAGCACCTTTTCTCCCGGCTTGATGCGATCGTCTTTAAGAATGCCCACAATCTGCAGCCGGCCGCTGGCGTTACCGCGCAGGATGCCGCGAATTCGCGTCGTCTCCAGAATCACACCCGCGCCGCTGGTCTCGTCGTTGATGGCCAGCACCTGCGCCGAATGGGGAAAGACCTCGCGCACCTTACCCACGATGCCGTCGGCGGTCAGCACCGCCATGTCGCGATCCAGGCCCTCCGCCGAACCCTTGTCGATATAGAAGACCCGCGAGGAATCGCTGCCGCTGGAGCCGATGGCCTGAGCCGCCAGCGTCTTGTAAATGTACTTCTGCTGAAAGTCCACAAGCGCCTGCAAGCGCTCGCCCTGCTTGGCGTCTTCCAGCAGAGAGGCCTGTTCCAGGCGCAGCCGGTCGATGGTCTTCTGCAACTGCTGGTTTTGTGCGCGGATGCTTCTCAGGTCGAGGTAGTTTTGCCACAGGCCCTTCGCGCCCAGTTTGGCGGCATGGGAGAGCTGCTCCGGGGGCGCGACCACCGCATCGGCCCACAACCGGATTAGCCGCACACCGGACATGTCCTCCGGATCGAGCGTGTTGCGCCCGCTCTCGGTGCGGTGCACCTGCACGGCCAGCCCGATGATCTGCGCCAGCAGGAGGGCCAGCAGCACCAGGAGATTCCGATAGCGGTGGAGGAACGAATCCATGGCGAAAGCTCAGGCAGGCGGGAACTCGTCAGAAAGCAAGAGCATTACCAGTATACCGGCGGCCATCGAAGAGGATTGCACCCCGTGCTTTCCGAGATCCGACCGAGTCTACCTCTCATTCCCAGCCCGCTCTATTGAGCCAGAGTGGTTTCTCGTTGTGTAATTGCGTTTTTGTAATTATACTATTGTAGTGTGCGGAATCCGTTTTGAATGGGATGCGGCCAAGAACCTCTCCAATCAGCGCAAGCACGGCGTCAGCTTTGAAGACGCCTCCGAGGTGTTCCGGGATCCACTCTTCGTGTCCTTGAAGGACCGCATTGAAAACGGAGAGCAGCGCTGGCAGACGTTTGGCAAGGTCGGCAACCGGTTGCTCATGATGGTGGCGCACACCGTTCGAGAAGAAGATGCGCATGGCGCAACCATTGAGGTAATCCGCATCATCTCGGCACGATACGCATCGCGAAAGGAGCAAAAAATTTATGAGTACGAAAATCGTTAGTTATACGCTGGACACGCTGCCTCCCATGACGGAGGAGCGGTTGGCAAAGCTGGAGGCGCTGGCGGCGCGGCCTGACAGCGAGATCGACTTCAGCGATATTCCCGAGTTGACCGAGGAGCAGTGGAAGACAGCCGTGCGCGGTAATTTTTATCGTCCGGTGAAGCGGCAGGTAACGGCGCGCGTGGATGCCGATGTGCTGGCGTGGCTCAAGTCGCAGGGCAAGGGGTATCAATCGCGCATCAACGCCATCCTGCGCCGCGAGATGCTGACGGCGCTGCGGGCGGCGAAATAGACCGCCGATGAGTATATTTGCTATAGTCGGGCAAAAAGTAGTAAGATTTGCTCCAGTGAGGATGGAGGCGTCTCTTGCCGGACGTTCAAAAAGTCAGTGTCGCCCTGACCGGGGAGCAGATCGGCGCACTCAAAGCCGCCATCGCAACCGGCGAATACGCCACCTCAAGTGAAATCGTCCGCGAGGCGATCCGCGATTGGCAGTTCAAGCGCGAGTTGCGTCAGGAAGACCTTAAACGCCTGCGCCAACTGTGGGACCAGGGAAAAACAAGCGCCGCCACGCCGGTCGACTTTGAAGCGGCGCGGCAAGAGGCGCGGCAGCGATTGGCGATTCTCGCTGAGGATCAAGCCCTTGTCCGTTGATCTTGTCTGGACCCGGCAAGCGCGGGAAGATCTGATCGAGATTTACACATACATTGGTTTCGACAATCCGTCCGCAGCCGTGGAAGCTGAGCATGGTTATTATTGTTGTGTTCTTGAAGAGGGTTTGGAATTAAGATGACTAAATGAACAGCTTGTACTACGGCGACAATCTGGACGTTTTGCGTCGATACATCAAGGACGAAAGCGTTGATCTCGTTTACCTCGATCCTCCGTTCAATAGCAATCAAGACTACAACGTGCTTTTTGCCGAACGTGACGGCACTCGCTCCCAAGCACAAATCAAGGCATTCGCAGATACATGGAAATGGGATCATGTTTCCGCTGAATCATACCAGGAGGTTGTTGAGGCTGGCGGAGCCGTCTCTCAAGCCATGCAAGCCTTCCGCAAGTTTCTTGGGGAGAATGATATGCTGGCGTACCTCTCCATGATGGCTCCGCGGCTTATTGAAATGCGGCGTGTGATGAAGCCGTCCGGCTCCATTTATCTTCACTGCGACCCTACTGCCAGCCATTATTTAAAAATATTGATGGACGCGGTATTCAAGCCTCAGAACTTCCAAAACGAAGTGATCTGGTGGTATCGCAAGTGGAGCAAAAGCACAAATCACTTTCTACGGAATCACGATGTGCTGTTGTTTTATTCCAAAGAGCCGCAGCACACCTTCAATATCTTGCGCGTTCCGCTTTCCCCTTCCACGTTGCGGCGATTTGGCGGAAAGAGGCAGGACTTTGCAGATGAAGAAAGAACACGAAAAATTACGACAGACGAGGATTCCGAGGGTGGATTCCGTCCCGATGTGTGGAGTATCAACTTGCTACCGGCGGCCGCGGCAGAAAAGCTTGGCTATCCGACGCAGAAGCCGCTTGCATTGCTGGAGCTTGTCATTCAAGCCTCATCCAAGCCCGGAGACATTGTACTGGACCCTTTCTGCGGATGCGGAACGACGCTCACCGCCGCGCAGAACCTGGACCGCAAGTGGATAGGGATTGACATCACACACCTGGCCATCACGCTGATCCGCCATCGCCTTTATGATACTTTTGGGCCTCAAATCAAGAAAACATACGAGATTATCGGTGAGCCGGTTTCCGTGCCTGATGCTGAAAACCTGGCGCGCGAAAACCCCTACCAGTTCCAATGGTGGGCGCTTGGACTCGTTGGCGCTCGTCCTGCCGAAGGTAAGAAAGGCGCGGACAAAGGGGTCGATGGGCGGATATACTTCCATGACGAACCAAAGAGCACAAGGCAAATCATTTTGTCCGTGAAGGCTGGAGCCATGCACGCCAATTATGTACGCGATCTTCGAGGCGTCCTAGAGAGAGAGAAAGCCGAAATTGGAGTTCTGATCAGCATGGAAGCGCCGACACAGAAGATGCGAGCCGAGGCCGCGTCGGCAGATTTTTACCAGGCACCCTCCGGCAAGCGCTATCCGCGAATGCAATTGATCACAGTTTCAGATCTGCTCAGCGGCAAGGGGATCGACTATCCCCCAGAGGACGCGAGGAAAGACGCCACATTCAAACAGGCTCCAAGATCAAACCCATCCAAGACGAGGAACTTTGAACTGCCGCTTGATTGAATTCTCTTTCGCGGTGGGGACGGATACCGGAAATCTAACTCACCACTGCATGAGGGAATTCCATGTCTGGATTTTCAGACCTGGGAAGCCATGAACCTACTGCGAGCGAACAGCGAGCGATTAGCCCCACCGCAGGTGGTCACGCCCGGTCCAGCTCCGCAAATAGCTCACTCAGCACCACGCGGATCGGCGTCTCCGGCACGGTGATCTCGCCGGCCGGGGCTAATTCGAATCCCGCCCTGGTCACGCGATAGGCGAGGCGGCGCGCGGGATCGATGATCCAGATGTTCTCGATGCCAAAATCAAGATACTCATCCGTTCGCTCGGTCATGCGGCTGAGCCGGTCCTCCGGCGAGAGGATTTCAATGACCAGAAGCGGCGGATGGGTAAGAATCCGTTCCCGCGGAGTTCCGGCGCGGATCACGGTAAGATCGGGAACGCGAAAACGGGTGGCCATTACCTGTACGCGCACATCGGTAAGCGGGCGTACTCCCCACTCTTCCTGGTGATTCATGAACAGATGCGCCAGCATCGTTTGCAGATAGCTTTGATCGTACTCGCCCACATTGCGCTCCTCGATCCGCCCGTCCACATAGTCGCAGTCGGGGCGGTAGCTCGTAGTGAGGTACTCGCGCACGGATACAAACTCCGTCTGGGGGGCTTCGTAGATGGGCAGAGTCGCCATGCACTGATTATCGCGCTAAACTGGCAGTTCGGCTAGCAGAATCCAAGTTGGGCGCACCCAAGTCACGTTTCTGAGAACCGGGAAAGCTACGCACATCTGCGAGCGGATAGCGAGCGATTGGCCGCACCGCAGGTGCTTAGTCGATCTTGATCTTGCGCAGCAGGCGGAAATCGGAGAGCATCTTGCCGGTGCCCAGCACCACNNTCGCTGATGTCGGCCGAGAGCTCCGGCGGGGTGCGCTCCAACGCCACGCGGATGGCGTTCATGATGACCGCGATGCACTCGCCCAGCGCCTCGCGGATCTCGCTGTCGTCGATGGTGATGCTCTTGGGAACGCCCTCGATCAGGTTGCGTCCCTTGATCTCCATGGTCATCGGCTTGTCCAGCGGGAATGCCGAGCCGAGCTGGATCTTGATAGCTTCGGCGGTCCGCTCGCCGATNNACGATGCCGGAGAGCGAGATGACCGCGATGTCCGTCGTGCCGCCGCCGATGTCCACCACCATGTTGCCGCCCGGCTCGGTGATCGGCAGGCCTGCGCCGATGGCCGCCACCATCGCCTGCTCGACCAGATAAACCTCGCTGGCCTTGGCGCGGTAGGCGGAGTCCTCGACGGCGCGCTTTTCCACCTGGGTAATCTCCGAAGGCACGCCAATAACGATGCGCGGATGGACCAGCATCTTGCGGTTGTGGGCCTTCTGAATGAAGTAGTTGAGCATCTTTTCGGTAACTTTGAAGTCAGCGATGACGCCGTCCTTCATGGGCTTGAT
>PLPA01000094.1:0-168 GCA_003159355.1 Acidobacteriaceae bacterium
CGGATTAAAGAAAAATCATGAAGTAACCTTGCGAAGGCCGCAGACGCATACGCCGCGTGTATCCGCTCTGGCCAATGACTTCAAATTAGCCATTCGGCTTTTTTAACCAGGAAAGCCCCCGGTTTTTAAGCGCACCTCCCAATCGAAACCTCTCGCCCTGGGAACCGT
>PLPA01000094.1:235-1054 GCA_003159355.1 Acidobacteriaceae bacterium
TCGAGTCTTCCCGGGGTCACCACTCTTTCCTTTGACTTTCCACCCCATCCCGTTTATAAATGTTGATGGCATGGAAGTATCTTCCATGCCATAGAGGCTGCTCCCCGAGTGGGGCAGCGCAACCCACCACGGCAATCGCCAGGATGCTCGGGAAGGCGGTGAAACTCCGCCACTGCCCCGCAACTGTGAGCGCCCCTGCCAGCGGCCCGTTTCACTGGGCGGGACAGGGAACCAGCCTGGGTCTTTCCGCCAAACGCGGAGAGCTCCCAAGTGAACCACTGCAGACCGATCTTCGTCTGTGGGAAGGTGGCTGGAGAAGCGCAAGTCAGGAGACCGGTCCTCGCGCCCCCAACCCACTTGCGTTCCGAGGGGAACGAAGGAGCTATCATGCCTGTTTCCGAGCCAAAGCTCTCCCGCTGCTTCTACAATTCATTCATGCGCGCGCTGCCCCGCGTCCTTACGCTTTTTCTGCTCGCCGCCTTCGCCGTTGCCTGCCCGGCTGCCTCCATCCGCGGCGTGGTCACGGACGCCTCAGGCGCCAAGGTCGTTGGCGCAAATGTGGTTTTAATCAGCGGCGGCAAAGCTGTCGGCACCGCCGTCTCCACCGCCGACGGCAGCTTTCAGATTCTCGCCGGCGTCGAGGGCCGCTTCTTTCTGGTCGTCAACTCGTCCGGCTTTCGTCAGTTGGAGACGCCCAGCTTCTACGCCGGCAGTCTCGACTCGGTGGAACGCAACATCGTGCTTGAACCCCAGTGGGTGCGCCAGTCCATCGTGGTCACGGCCACCGGAACCCCCACGCCGCAGCCGCAGACCAGCGAG
>PLPA01000094.1:1061-9629 GCA_003159355.1 Acidobacteriaceae bacterium
GGCGCGCAGACCTCGCTGTTTATTCGCGGCGGCAACTCGGACGCCAACAAGATTCTCCTCGACGGCGTTGATGCAGGCGATCTGGGCAACGGCTTCGACTTTGGTCCGCTCTCGACCACGGCCGTGGAGCGCGCCGAGGTCTATCGCGGCCCCGATTCCAGCCTTTACGGCGCGGGCGCGGGCAGCGGCGTCATCAGCCTCACCACCCCGCGCGGCACCACCAGCTATCCCTCGATCCTCCTCCAGGCCGATGCCGGCAACCTCTCCACCTCCCGCGAAGAGCTGGAGGTAGCCGGCGCGCACAGCAAGCTGGATTACCTGGGCGCCTTCAGTTGGCTGCAAACCTCCAACGATCTGCCCAACGACGAGTACCATGTGGCCACAACCGCGGCCAACCTCGGCTACCAACTGAACGGCGCCACGCAGCTTCGCGGCACGCTGCACTACGGCGTCGATGCCACCGGCGTTCCCAACGCCTGGGACTTCTACAACGTTGCTGACGACGCCACCCAGAAGGACCAGGACCTATTCATCAGCGCCTCCATCGACAACCAGACCACGGAGGCCTTTCATAATATGCTGCGCTATGGGGCGACCCGCAAGCGCGAGCAATATGATCAATGGCAGTTGTCAGGCGAATCGCAGGCCTATAGCAACTACTGTTTCGGCCCGGCAACCCTGGGCAATACGGTTACCATCACGGGCGCGAATGGCTACTCCGCCACTGGACAGGCGGTCCTTGACTGCTCTCTGGGCAAGAGCCAGAATGTCAATAATCGCGATCAGATTGTCTATCAAGGCGATTACCGGTTTACTCCGCACCTGACCGCTCTAATCGGTTTTCATTACGAGAACGAACGCGGCTCAAATCCCGGAAGTACCTACTACACGCCGGTCTCGTCCGGCAACTACGATTATTTGGCTGCCGTGCATGGGGACTTCAAGAACCGCTTTTATTACACGCTGGGCGGAAGCCTGGAGAAATACTCGCTCTTCGGAACCCAGACCTCGCCGCACGCCGGAGTTTCCTATGAGGCGCTGCGTCCGCGCAAGAAAATCTTCAGTGGAACCCGCATCCTCTTCAACTACGGCGAAGGAGTACGCGAACCCAAGCTGACCGATGAGGACGAATCTCTTTACAACTTTCTCGCAGCCAACGGCGGGCAGGCGACGATTCAGCAACTCCATATCTCGCGATTGGCAGCTCCTTCTACACGGACCTATGAAGGCGGCGTGGAGCAGGCATTCTTTGGCGAGCGCCTGGTCTTCCGCGCCAGTTACTTTCACAATGAATTCAGCAGGGAGATTGAATATGTCGGGCTGGACCTCGTTCCTGAACTTCTGCCCAATCTAACCGCAGCCCAGCAGCAGAGTTTGGAGAGCATCCTTCAGGCCAACTATGCTTACGAGCTGACTTTGAACTCCGAGGCCTTTCGCGCGCAGGGCATTGAGGCCACAGTCGAGAGCGGCATCGGCAAGAGCCTCTTCTTTCGCGGCGGCTACACCTATCTGGATGCGGTGGTGCAGCGTTCCTTTACCAACGACGACGAGGCTCTGCTGGGGCCAATTCCAACCTTTACCAACGGTATTCCCATCGGGTCTTATTCTCCGCTTCAGGGTGCTCGTCCCTTTCGCCGCGCGCCGCATACCGGCTTTTTCACCGCCAGCTACGCGCAAAAGAGGCTCACCGCGGTCTTCACCTCGGCTTTTGCCAGCCGCAGTGACGACTCCACCTATCTTGAGGGAGCCGACGCCAACGGCGGCAACAGCCTGCTGCTGCCCAATCGCAATCTCGATTGGGGCTATGCCAAGCTCGACCTGGGCGGCAGCTTCAAGCTGCTCTCCTGGCTCAACGTCTACGCCCAGGCGGAGAACCTCACCGACAGCCGGCACATCGCCCCCATCGGCTATCCCAGCCTGCCCTTCAACCTGCGCACCGGCCTGCGCATCGAGTGGACCAAGGCCAGTGGCCAGTGAGAGATTCTCATCGATCCAGAGCAGGCCGCAAACAATAGCGGGCGCCCCAGATCCCGATTTTGGGATCTGGGCACCCGCGAACCCCGCCGACCGCAAACGATCAAAAACACCCTATGCCTGTCATTTCGTAGGTGGATTTTGCAGGTCCAATCCGTTTCCGATGGAGAGGTCTACCGAATTAATATTACTTAAAATCGTTTTGATAGGATAAAAGTTATTGATTAAGAATTGTAAAAAGTCCTGCCGAATGGTCAATCCTGCATATTTTCCATTGAAAAACCTGCCCCAAGAAGATTAGAGTGGTCTTTCCCCCCTGCACTTGTTGTGCTTGCAGTCTTGTCCCTGAGGTGTATGAATGATCTGCCCGAAGTGCCAGTCTACGTCCTTATTTGTCGTTCCAGCCGAGATCCGGCTCTACCGCAACTGTCACCGCACTCTGAGCCACCCCCCCATGACGCCTTCACCCGACGTCCGGGTTTGCTTGGATTGCGGCTGGTCGGAGTTCTCGATTCCGCACTCCTGGCTCTCCGCCGGATGGCTGCGCCCCATGCGGACGCAGTCTGCCCCAGCCACGACATCCGCGCCGTCCCTGGTCTCCGCAAATGCTGCCATGCTTACCTCCTAGCAGGGCAAACGGCCTCGGTTGGGTTTTGTCCAGTCCTTAGAGTGACGTGTGTGCGCGGGTGATTGCCGAGCGCAGACAACCGATCCCGCACAAAAAGGCCCCCAGCCGAAGCTGGAGGCCTTTTGCTTTTGCGCCGAAGGCGCGATTGGCTCTAGTACATTCCGTCCATGCCGCCGCCGTGGCCGCCGCCGGCCGGGGCCGACTTGGGCTCCGGAATCTCGGCGATCAGGGCTTCGGTGGTGAGCAGCAGACCGGCGATGGAAGCCGCATTCTGCAACGCCGTCCGCGTTACCTTGGTCGGGTCGATGACGCCGGCCTTGACCAGGTCTTCGAAGACCGAAGTCTGCGCGTTGTAGCCGAAGTGTGGATCGGTAGACTCCAGCACCTTGGCCACCACTACCGCGCCCTCTTCGCCGGCATTGGCAACGATCTGGCGCAGAGGCTCTTCGAGCGAGCGGCGCACAATCTGCGCGCCAATCTTCTCGTCGCCTTCCAGCGTCTTGATCAGCGCATCGACGGAGGGGATTGCCCGAACCAGCGCCACGCCGCCGCCNNCCTTCCTCGACTGCCGCGCGGGTTGCATGGAGAGCATCTTCCACGCGCGCCTTCTTCTCCTTCAACTCGGTCTCGGTGGCCGCGCCAACCTTGATGATGGCGACGCCGCCGACCAGCTTGGCCAGCCGCTCCTGCAGCTTCTCCTTGTCGTAGTCCGAGGTGGTCTTCTCGATCTGCGCGCGGATCTCCTTCACACGGCCTTCAATCTCGGACGACTTGCCGCCGCCGTCGACAATAGTCGTATTGTCCTTGTCGATGGTGATCCTCTTGGCCTTGCCCAGATCCTCGAGCTTCACGCCTTCCAGCTTGATGCCCAGATCCTCGGTGATGGCCTTGCCGCCGGTTAGAATCGCCACGTCGCCCAGGATGGCTTTACGCCTGTCGCCGAAGCCCGGCGCCTTGACCGCGGCCACGTTCAGCGTGCCGCGCAACTTGTTCACAACCAGAGTGGCCAGCGCTTCGCCTTCAACGTCCTCGGCGATGATGAGCAGCGGCTTGCCGCCGCGCGCAACCTGCTCCAGCAGAGGCAGAAGATCCTTCATCGCGCTGATCTTCTTCTCGTAGATCAGGATGTAAGGCTCTTCCAGAATCACTTCCAGCCGCTCGGCGTCGGTGACGAAGTAGGGGCTCAGGTAGCCGCGGTCAAACTGCATTCCGTCGACCGTCTCCAGGCCGGTGTGCATCGTCTTCGACTCTTCAATGGTGATCACGCCGTCCTTGCCCACAACCTTGACCGCTTCGGCGATGATGTCACCGATCTCCTGGTCGCCGTTGGCCGAGATCGCGCCCACCTGGGCAACCGTTCCCTCGTTCACCGGCATCGACAGCTTGCCCAGTGCGCCGCCCTCGATCCACTTGCCTTCCTTGTCGCGCGTGCCGATGATCGCGGCCACGGCCTTTTCGATGCCGCGGCGGAGAGCCATCGGATTCGCTCCGGCGGCTACCGTCTTCACGCCCTCGCGGAAGATCGATTGCGCCAACACTGTCGCGGTCGTCGTGCCGTCGCCGGCTACGTCCGAGGTCTTCGAGGCGACTTCCTTGACGAGCTGCGCGCCGACATTCTCCATCGGATCCTTCAGCTCAATCTCTTTGGCCACTGTTACGCCGTCCTTGGTGATGGTCGGCGATCCGAACTTCTTCTCGATGACCACGTTCCGGCCCTTGGGGCCGAGCGTCGCCTTCACGGCGTCCGCCAGCGTGTTCACGCCGCGCAGGATCGCCTGACGGGATTCTTCACCGTGCAAAATCTGCTTTGCCATTGCTGTAACTCTCCTCTGCCAGTTGTCAGTTCTCAGTTGTTAGTTCTCAGTTATCAGTGAGCAGTTGTCAGTGGGCAGTTGCCAGTCTTTAGTTATCAGTATCCAGCGAAGCTGCCAAGTAACCGGCGGTCTTTACTGAGAACTGAAAACTGAGAACTGTGAACTGACTACTTCTTCACGATGCCGAGAACTTCTTCCTCGCGCATGATCAAGAACTCCTCGCCATCGAGCTTGATCTCGGTGCCGGAGTACTTGCCGAACAAAATCTTGTCGCCCGCCTTCACGTCCAGCGGGAAGACCTTGCCTTCGTCATTCGACTTGCCCTTGCCGACGGCGATCACTTCGCCTTCCTGGGGCTTCTCTTTGGCGCTGTCGGGGATGATGATGCCCCCGCGGATGGTTTCGCCCTCTTCCATACGGCGGACGAGGATGCGGTCATGAAGCGGTGTAAACGAGGTTGCTGCTGCCATTGCTTCGCTTCTCCTTCACACGCGGAGAGGGTGAACCCCGCCGCGAGATTTGAGTTGGACTGATATAAACGTTTTGGAATCTTCGGGTTGCTGTTCAATACCCGGAGCGTCGTACCCGGACGAGCAGTTCATCCAGCACTGTGCTAGCACTCTCGCCTTCCAATTGCTAACAATAGGCAACTCGGCCTATTTTGTCAAGAGGTACGGTGGTAATCTGAGTGAGACATACTCATATTGTATGAATCTTCTAATGAATAGTCTGCAAATCTCGTTTTGTTGCTATTTGATTGGGAGCAGCACGACCCGCGCCGACGTGTTACGGCCGGAAATGAACAAGCCAGAAAACTCCGTGCCCCATCCATTCCGTGTTTTTTGCGGAATGGGTGGGAAACCTCGAAACTCAACGAGCTTTGTTTTTAGGGAGCGAGCAGACCCACAGCTTGTTGAAGGGGGTCGAAAGCCTGCACTGAGCGAAGCCGAAGTGAACCAGCGGTTTTTCTTCACTCAACCCGTAGCGAAGAAAAGCCGAATAGATCTGCGGAAAATCCTCCAACTCTGGCCAAATTTTTGCAAAACTATCTCTGCTTTGATGCACAGCCTTTTCCGCGCGTTTTGAACCCGTTTTTTTGTGCTCTCTGGGGAGTCGTAGCTCCCGCTTCTCACTTTTTCCAGCACTTTGGGTGAAGCTCCATCGCGGGCGCTGTGACCGTTTACAATGTCTCCATGCGTTCCCGTTCTCTTTTCCGCCTCAGCATCGTCGTGGCCGTCTTCGCCCTGATCGTCAGCTCGCTTGCCGTTAGCGCTCAGCAAAGCCCTGCCAAGCGCGGCCGCAAGTTCAAGATGCCCCCGCCCACCGGCCGCATTGAGGTCACCGTCGTGCGCGACAGCAGTGGCAAGCCCATCGAGAATGCCTCCGTTATCTTCCACCCCATGGAGGGCGAGAGGAACAAGGGCAACATGGAGCTGAAAACCAACGAGGATGGCAAGACCATCATCGACGTGCTGCCCATCGGAGGCACGGTGCGTATGCAGATCATCGCCAAGGGTTTCCAGACCTTTGGAGACGATTACGTGGTCGACAAAGACGATATGGCCATTGAAATCCGCATGAAGCGCCCCGGCGAGCAGTATTCGATCTACAAGAAGCACCCCGAGGCGACTCAGGGCGGCAAGGATTCAGCCAAGCCGGCCAATCCGCCCGCGCCCGCGCCGAAAGACAAGCCCGCCGCGCCGGATGCGCCGCCCAGCCAGCCGTAGACGAAGTAAACAGGCAGCAAGAACCATGACCACTCAACCCCTCCGCGGCAAATCGGCATTGGTCACCGGCGGCGCGCGGCGCGTGGGCCGCAGCATTGCGCTGGCTCTGGCCGAGGCCGGCGCGGACGTGGCGATCACCTTCCGCAGCTCCCGCGCTGAAGCTGCCCAAACAGCGAGCGAAATCGAGAACCTGGGCCTCCGCGCACTGGCTATCGAGTGCGATGTGCGCACCGAGGCCTCGGTGTGCGCCGCCGTCGCCGCTGCCGTGGGCTCTTTCGGGCGGCTCGATCTCGTGATCAACAATGCAGCCATTTTTGAGTCCGCTCCGCTGGACTCGCTCACCCTTGAGCAGTGGGATGCGGTCTTCGAGACCAATGCCCGCGGGCCGTTTCTGATGGCGCGTGAAGCGCTCCCGCATCTGCGCGCCTCCAAGATTAGGGAGGGCAGAATCATCAACATCGGCTCGCTGGGCGGAATTCATGCCTGGGCCAATCACGCGCACTACTGCGCATCGAAGGCCGCGCTGCATTCGCTCACGCAGGCGATGGCCAAAGCCTTTGCCCCCGAGGTGAGCGTCAACTGCGTCGCGCCCGGATGGATTGCGCTGGAAGAAAGCGATCCATCGCAAGCCGCGCATTTTGCGCGCAAGACCCCGATGCAGTGCAATGGCAGTGTGGACGACGTGGCCCAGGCGGTACTCTTCTTTGCCGCCGGGCCGCACTTCATTACCGGACAGGTTCTGGCCGTCGATGGCGGCCTGGGACTGTAGAGGCTGGTTTTCCGGTTGTGAATCGCTCGCCGCTATCGCCCAAAGAGCCGCTTGAAAAACCCGCCTTTGCCGGAGCCGGGAGCATCGTTGCCTGCGTCCCGGCGCGGCGGGCCGGCAAACCTCTTGGCGTGGAACTTCAGCGGCACACGATCCCATAGCCCCAGCGGCTCGGGCTGCGGCGGCCAGGGCGCTCCCTCGACGGCGACCAGCGGGTTGGTCACGCACAGCCGTTCCGCCGTCTCCACGCCGGCGCACTGCGCCACATAGTCGTAGCCCTTCTTCAGGTGCGGTGGCCGCCCCGTGATGCTGTGCGCGTCGGTGGCCAGGAAGTGAATCCAGTTGCGATCCAGCAGCTCGTTGGAAAAGGCCTCCGCCATCTTGCCGAAGCGCCCATACAGCGAGCCGGAGGTGACCTGCACCAGGCTGCCCTTGCGGATCATCTCCGCCAGCAGCTCCGGCTGGCCCAGCAGCGCGGGATACCGCTCCGGATGGGTGATGATCAGCGTATAGCCCGCCGATTGCAGCATGAACATGGCGTCGATGATCTGCGGGGGAATCGCGGTGTTGGAGAATTCGATCATCAGGTAGCCTTTGCCGTCGATCGAATAGCGCCAGGGGTTGGCTGCGGCATCGTAGATATTTTCCGCGGTCATGTGGAAGTCGCAGGCCAGGCTGAGGCCCATCCAGCCATCCAGCTCCGCGCACAGCTCCGCGTAACGCTCTGCGATGAGCGGGGCATTGTAGGGGTACTGCGAGTTGGCGTGGGGGGTGCAGACGATGTGCGTGACGCCGTTCTCCGCGGAGACCCGCGCCATCTCCAGCGAGGTCTCCAGATCGGGCGATCCGTCGTCCACTCCGAAGAGCAGATGATGATGGATGTCAATCATTCCGCACCATCTTCCTCGTGAACAAAGCCGTTGAGGTTCGTGGTATCCCAGGTCTCAAAATGGAGACCTGGGGCACCCAGCCAACTCCGCTAACCCCGCTAGCTCGCGTGAAGCGCGGCTAACACCGCTTAGTGCGCCGCCAGCGCCGCGATCATCGAAGCGAAGACCTTCCAGCCGTCCGCCGAACCCAGGATCAGCTCGCTCGACCGGTCGGGATGGGGCATCATTCCCAGCACATTTCTTTTGGCGTTCAGGATGCCCGCAATGTTGCTCAGCGACCCGTTGGGATTCGCCTCCGGCGTGATCTCGCCCTGCGGCGTCGCATAGCGAAAGGCGATACGGTCCTCGGCCTCCAGCTGATGCAACTCTTCCGGCGTGCAGAAGTAGTTGCCTTCCATGTGCCCAATCGGCATTTGCAGCACGTCGCCCTTGACGAGCTGGTTCGTAAATGGACTATCGGCAGTTTCCGTGCGCAGATGAACCTGCTTGCAGATGTACTTGAGTCCGGCGTTGCGCATCAGCGCGCCGGGCAGCAATCCGGCTTCGGTCAGAATCTGGAAGCCGTTGCAGATGCCCAGCACCAGGCCGCCGCCCGAGGCAAAGCGCTTGACCGCCTGCATAACCGGCGAAAAGCGCGCAATGGCGCCGGTGCGCAGGTAATCGCCGTAGGCAAAGCCGCCGGGAACCACGACGGCATCGGCGCCCTGCAAATCCTCGCTGTCGTGCCAGAGAAAGGTGACGGGCTGGTGAGCCACTTCGGCAATCACGT
>PLPA01000156.1 GCA_003159355.1 Acidobacteriaceae bacterium
AATTGGTCGTGGAGAATCACATTGAGCAGCGACCGATGCACCCGGATGCGGCCCTTGTATTCAATCAGTCCAAGGTCGCGAAAGCGATTCATGAAGAAGCTGACGCGAGAGCGGGTGGTGCCGACCATCTCGGCAAGAGTTTCCTGAGTTACCGGTGGAAGCAGCGGCTCCGGCTCGCCTGGGCCGCCAAATTCCGCCATCAGCAAGAGGATCCGCGCCAAGCGCCTTTCGCTTGAGTTAAAGAGCTGATCGACGAGGTCCGCCTGGGTTCGGATGCCTCGCGTCAGGATGAACTGCATGAAAAAGTCGGAGAAGGCGTGTTCCTCATGCAGGACGCTGAGCATTCTGGCTTTCTCGATTTTGAGCACAACACAGGTGGATACGGCCATGGCCGAGGATGTGCGCAGTTCGCCCACACCCGCCATGGACTCTTCGCCAAAAAAGTCCCCGGCGGCCAGCATCGTCACCGTGGCCTCTTTGCCCCTCTTGGAGACGACAGTGAGCTTCGCCCGGCCGCTCTGGAGATAGTACACAGAGTCGGCGGGGCCTCCCTGGGAATAGAATGCCTGCCTCGCCTCGTTGTGGAGGATGCTTCGTCCTGGCCCCTCGGTCGTTAGAAAGCTTGCGGGATCAAAGGGTTGTTTTATGAGTCCGGTCATCGAAATGGCCTCTTTTCTCATGCGGTCCGTTCAGGGGCAAATCTCATCATGGTTGGCAAGCGGGCGGAGTTGGATCGGCCTTCCGCGCCCCACTCGCTAGGTCGCACACACAGCAAGCATCCCACCTGCAACCGGCTGGAGTCTGAGCGATTTAGACCATGGGTTGCATCGGCGTAAAACGGGGAATCTTCGCGGAACGAGAATGCGGTCTACATACGCCTTGGCAGCATCGGTTGGCTGGCCTCGCGCCGGCCATCCTACAGCTTTTGCGTCCGCTGCACGGCGCGCACGCCGGGGACGCGGCGCAGGCCGAGGACCATGCGGTTGAGGTGGCGCACGTCTTCGGCTTCGGCAACCAGATCGACAATGGCTTCGCCGTTCTCGTCCTTGCGAATTTCGACGCCGCTGATGTTGGAGTTGTCGTCAGAGAGGACCGCGATCAGCTCCTTCAGCATTCCGGCCCGGTCGTCGCAGGAGACGGTGATCTTGACCGGGTAGCGCTGCGGCTTGCCCGCCTGATCGCCGGCGCGGGACCACTCGACATTGATGCGACGATCGCTCTCGTAGAGCAGGTTCTGCACATTGGGACAGCCGCGCGCGTGAACGGCAACGCCTTTGCCGCGAGTGACGTAGCCGACGATCTCCTCGCCGCGAATGGGGTTGCAACATCGCGCGCGATAGACGAGCAGGTCGTTCTGGCCCTCGACCTGGAGCGAATCGGAGCCGGTCAGATGCAGCTTGCGCACCGCGTCCGACATGGCCGATTCGGCGGTGCCGGGCTTGATCTCCGGAGTGGCCTCGGCCTCCGGCAGGTTGGTCGAGCCGGGGGCCAGCTTGCTGAGCACCTGGCGCGCGGAGTGCTTGCCCAGGCCCAGCGCGGCCAGCAGGTCGGCGGCGGTGGCCACGCCATATTCGTTGGCGATGCGGCTCAGGTCCTGGTCGCTGATCTGGCTCTGCGGCACTTTGTACTTGCGAGCCTCGCGCTCCAGCAGCTTGCGGCCGATCTCGACCGCCCTGCGCCGATGGTCTTCGTTGAGCCAGTGCTTGATTTTGTTGCGGGCGCGGGGACTTTTCACAAACGTCAGCCAGTCGCGGCTCGGCTTGTGGTCTTTTTGCGTGACGATTTCGACGATGTCGCCAGTACGCAGCTTGGTGCGCAGGGGCGCCATGCGCCCGTTGACCTTGGCGCCCACGCAGGTGTGGCCCACCTCGGTGTGAATCGTGTAGGCAAAGTCGACCGGCGTGCCGTCGGCCGGGACCACCACCACCTTCCCCTTGGGCGTGAAGGTGTACGTCTCATCGGGATAGAGGTCCATCTTCAGGCTGGAGAGGAACTCGTTGGGGTCGGTCATCTCCTTTTGCCAGTCCACCAATTGCCTGATCCAGTTCAGCCGCTCCTCGTCGCGGGCCGTCACCACGCCTCCGCCGGCCTTGTACTTCCAGTGCGCGGCGATGCCTTCCTCGGCGATGCGATGCATCTCCTCGGTACGGATCTGCACCTCGAACTGGTGGCCGCTGGGACTCATCACTGTAGTGTGCAGCGACTGGTAGTGGTTGGCGCGGGGCATGGCGATGAAGTCCTTGATGCGTCCCGGCACTGGCCGCCACAGCGTATGAATCAGCCCGAAGACGGCGTAGCAGGCGGCCACGTCCTGGGTGATGACGCGGATCGCCAGCAAGTCGTAGACCTGGTCAAAAGATACCTTGGAGCGCTGCTGCTTCTGATAGATCGAGTAGATGCGCTTGATCCTCCACTCGACCCTGGCCTCAATGTTGTTCTCGCGCAGTTGCTCGGTGAGCGTATCTTCCACGCCGCGCAGAAACTGCTCGCCTTCGATGCGCCGCGATTCGACGGCCGCCGTGACCTGTTCGTAGCTGACCGGGTCGGTGTAGCGGAAGGCCAGATCCTCCAGCTCGCCGCGCACCTTGCCCATGCCCAGCCGGTGAGCCAGCGGCGCGTAGATATCCAGCGTCTCCCGCGCGATGGCCTCCTGGCGCTCCGGCCTGAGGTGTTCCAGCGTGCGCATATTGTGCAGCCGGTCGGCCAGCTTGATCAGCACCACTCTCACATCCGAGACCATTGCCAGCAGCATCTTGCGCACGTTTTCTGCCTGCCGGTCCTCGCGATTGGCAAACTCGATCTTGTCGATATTGGTGACGCCCTCGACGATGCGCGCCACCTGCGGGCCGAAGCCGGCCTCAATCTCCTCAGTGGTGGCGGGCGTGTCCTCAACCGAGTCGTGCAGCAGGCCGGCGGCGATGGAGGTCGAGTCCATCCTCATATCCGCCAGCACCTCGGCCACCTCCAGCGGGTGAACAATGTACGGCTCGCCCGAGGCCCGCATCTGCCCCTCATGATGGCGGACGCAGAAATCCCAGGCCTTGCGGATCAGGGCAATATCATCGCTGGGGCGGTTGGCGTGGACCTGCTTGAGCAGAGCATCGACGCGCTTGTCAACAGCGTGCTGGTCGAAGATGGGAGGGACGGGGGCAAGCTGGATGGGGGTGGGCTGGTCAAAGCCGCGCTGGTCCGCCTGCGCCTCTCCCGCGTGAGCCGCGAGCGCGCCGTCAACCTCTGCCGGTTCGGTCTGCCGGACAGTCGCCATGACTCATTATAGGCCGGTTGCGTTCGCCGCGCGTGAAAGAGAAATGGATAGCTGCTCGCTTCGTCGCCGCAATGGAATTCGATCCTGGTAAGGATGGGGGATGTAAGATGAATCAGACCAATAGGAGCACATGACCAAGCCGCGCACATCCCGAACTGCTACGACCCATAAGGCGCTCAAGACGGCCCCTCCCGCGCCGCCGATGGAGCGGATTCACGAAAAAAGCACTCCCGGCGCCCAGGTATTTGGCGTTCGCATCAACCGCCGCGCCGCTGACCGGCTGCGCGCGGGGCACCTGTGGGTCTACGCCTCTGACATTGAGTCTATTGAAGTGCCTACGGGCGAGCCTCCCGCGCTCGTGCCGGTGGCCGACAGCCGCGGAATGCTGCTGGGCACCGCGCTCTACAGTCCCACCTCACAGATTGCGCTGCGGCTGGTCTCGCGCACAAGCCTGGACGAGGCCGCGTGGCTCCAGTTACTGGAAGCCCGGTTGCGCGCGGCGATCCGGCGACGGCGTCCGTTGCTCGACAAGCAGACCAACGCCTGCCGGCTGTGCTTCAGCGAGGCCGACGAGCTGCCCGGCCTGGTGGCGGACAAGTACGGCGAGCTGGTGATTCTGCAACTGCTGGCCAAAGGGCTGGACTCCGCCGCAGTGCGCGAAAGCTGCGTGCGTGTGCTGCGCGAAGAGCTGGCGCCGGCAGCCATTTTGGAACGGTCCGATGCACGTGTGCGGGAGCTGGAAGGTCTGTCCGCGCCGAGTCTGGAGCCCCTTTACCACCCCAGCGACAAAGACCTGTCGCCGGGGACCCCGGGGACCGCCGGCGATGCGGCTTCGTCCGTCAGCACCGAATTCCGGCTCAACGGCCTTAACTTTCATTTCGACGCCAACTCCGGGCAGAAGACCGGCGCATTCCTCGACCAGCGGGCCAACTACGCCGCCGCTGCCGAGTGGGCGCGAAGGCTGGGCTTTGCCAGCCGCGACGGAGGCGGACGGGCGCTGGACGTCTGCTGCTACCAGGGCGGCTTTGCCCTGCACCTGGCCCAGTTCTGCGCCCAGGTTACGGGTATTGACGCCTCTCGCGCCTCGCTGGAAGTGGCGGAAAGAAATTTGCAAGCCAACCGCGCACAGATCGCCGCGCAGGTGGAGTGGGTGGAGGGCGACGCTTTCCAGATTCTGCGCGACTGGTCCGACGCGGGCGAGAGCTTCGACGCCATTGTGCTCGATCCACCCGCCTTCGCCAAGAGCCTGCGCGCCGTCGAGGGCGCGCTGCGCGGATACAAGGAACTGAATCTGCGCGCGCTCAAAATGATGCGCCCCGGCGGCCTGCTGGTCACCTGCTCCTGCTCGCACCATGTGGGCTGGAGTGAACTCGAATCCAGCGTGGCCTCGGCCGCCGCCGATGCGCGCCGGCGCGTGCGGCTGCTGGAACGGCGGGGAGCCGCTCTGGATCATCCTGTGGTGCTGAATCTGCCGGAGACCGAGTACCTGAAGTGCCTGGTGCTGGAAGTGGAGTAATAGCCACGCCCACACCGATTGTCGCGCAGGAGTAATAGTGACAATGCCGTTGGAAAGGTTTATATGTATTTCCAGAGGTTTAGCGGCCGTTAAGAGTCGCATGAACCAGTGAAAGTTTCTTCTTTGAGGTCATATATGAGACGGTTCAGCAATCTATTCTGCTCGGTTATTACGCTCCTCCTGGCCTTGAGTGCGGTTTCGCCGGCGATGGCTCAGCAGGGCCAGTATCACCTTAACTATGTGCCTTTCAGCCTCGCCACACTGAAGGCAGGGGGCGGTCTCGCCACCTATTCTCCAATCAGTTTAGTTGATGGCCAGACGCTCCTGTTGCGTGAGGATGACGGCGTTGAGTTCACGTTCACACTCGGCTCTGAGACCATCTACTGCCAGGGCGACAAAAGGGTCGAGAATTGGGTTTACTTGAGGACGCTCAAGAAGAAGACCACGGTGACCGTCCTGACAAAGGACAATGAGGACACGAAGGCCCTCGTCGTCTGGGACAGGGCGCCTTCGATTTCCATGTCCAGTGGGCCGCTTGTCTTTACTCTCCCTCCGATGTGCAAATAGAGCGGCAGGAATGCGATGGCGCGGGCGGCGCGCTGGCTGCCGGCCAAGGGGATAACTGGCGCGCCATCCACAGGGACAGTTCGCGGAACCAGAAGCGGCGGTGGGAGAGCAGAAAGCTGTGCCAATTCCAGAAAAGAACCTGCCCGTTGTCTGTCCTGGGTAGAAACGAGCTGGCGCTCCCCTCCGCACGGAAATCCCCACCCCTGGAAGCAGCGCGGAGATTCGCAGAGATCAGGCGCAAACGAGTTCGGCTAATTCGGGGTCGGGGAGGATCCGGCCGGGGAGCCTCAACAGATCAGTGACGGCTTCGGCGGTCATGGGGCGGGCGAAGAGATAGCCTTGGCCGTAGCGGCAGTGCATCTCGCGCAACAGGCGATATTGCTCGCAGGTTTCAATCCCCTCGGCCACCACGTCCATTCCCATCACCCGAGCCAATTCGATGATGGTGCGTACGATCTGCAGCGGTTGATCGCCCTCGGTCATGCGGGTCACGAAAGAGCGGTCGATCTTGAGCACGTCAAAGGGAAAGGATTGGAGGTTGTTGAGGGAGTTGTAGCCGGTGCCAAAGTCGTCCATCAGCAACGAGACGCCCAGCCTGCGCAGGCTGCTCAGGACTTCCATAGCAATGCGGACGTTGGGAATCAGGCTGGACTCGGTCATCTCCAGGCCGAGTTGGCGGCTGGAGATGCCGGATTGGACTAGGAGTGCCTCGACATGGTCGGCCAGGCCTTCGCGCGAGAACTGGCGGGCGGAGAGGTTGACGCCGACCCGCAGAGTGACGTGGCGTGGATCCTCTTTGCACCACCTTTGAATCTGGCTGCAAGCCTGGGAGAGTACCCAGTCGCCGATGGGCAGGATCAGTCCGCTTTCTTCGGCCTGCGGAATGAAGTCCATGGGTGGAATCAGTCCCCGCTCGGGGTGAACCCAGCGGATAAGTGCTTCAAGGCCGACAATCCTGCGCGTGGCAAGGTCGACCTCCGGCTGGTAATAGAGCACGAACTGGCCCAGGTCGAGGGCCTGGCGCAGATCGGCCTTGCTCGGCCAGCTTTCGTTGGCG
The DNA here is from genome assembly GCA_003159355.1 of Acidobacteriaceae bacterium. GTDB lineage: Bacteria > Acidobacteriota > Terriglobia > Terriglobales > Acidobacteriaceae > Telmatobacter. The sequence goes on from PLPA01000156.1 coordinate 6,406, forward strand.
GTTGCCACAGAGCGGGCGCGCCTGTGCCCGCTCCCGTTCCCACGCAGAGTTTTGTACAGCTGGCGCAGTTCCAACTGGCTGGTGACCATCTCGGCCAGGCTCTCCAGGGTGCGAATCGACTCCGGTCGCATCTCCGGGCGGGGTTCATGGTAGAAGACAGTCAGGATTCCCAGGATCCTTCCGGCGGTCGAGCGCACGGGAACGCTGGCAAAAGAAGCCACGCCCATGTGTTTGAAGCGCGGCAGCAGCGTATCGCGTTGCGGATGCATGGAGATGTCCGCGACCACTACTGGACCGTCTTCGGCAATCACCATGTCGCAGATCGAGTTCTTGCGCGGCAGCTCGCGGACTATCTGGCGCCAGCAGGACTTCATCCAGACGCGGCCCTCGTCAGCAAAGCCAATGGTGGCCGAATCGGCCTGGAAGTACTCGCCGGCCAGCCGGGTTATGGTATCGTAGCTGGGCTCGGGTGGAGTGTCGAGTATCCCGGTTGAAATCAGCGCAGCTAGCCGTGTATCCTCCTGCTCCCGATTCTTTTCGCGAATCTTCGATACGGCGAGTGGCATTTTGACTCCTGTCCCCGCGGCGCTCCGGCAACCGGCCCTCAGAGACGGGCACCCTGTGTGCCAGCAAGGCTACGCAAAGAATGTGTAGAGGCATCCTGGCCGTCTCCGCGTTCGATTTGCGCGGTCACAGCCGGCGGAACGTTCCCCGCGAGAACGTCCCGATCGACTCTCTCTTTCCCTTATCGGATGGAACCACCCGCGGCATGAGGGTACCGCGGAACTTTTCGAATGAGAACCGATCCCGAGCCAGGCACAGCGGAAGAATGGCAGACTGTTCCTTTTCCGTCCACGCAACGCGAATCGAGCATTTTCACAGCTTGGGTAGGTGGCTATACTGATGCGTGGTGCGCCGCAATGCCCGGACGCGCCAGACGGCA
>PLPA01000128.1 GCA_003159355.1 Acidobacteriaceae bacterium
GATGCTTCCCCGCATCACGTCTCGCCGGAAGAAACCATCAAAATCTGCAAGGATTATGAGTTCCTGGTGCTGTTTACCTCCACCATGGGCTGGAAGAGCGACCAGCATCTCGCCCAGGCCATTAAAGCGGCCCATCCCACGATGCGCATTGCCTTTGTCGGGCCGCCGGTGACCACCGACCCCGATCGCGCCTTGGACGAGTGTTCGGCGCTGGACTTCATCTGCCGCCGCGAGTTCGATTTTTCCGTAGTCGAGTTCGCCCAGGGCAAACCGCTCAATGAGATTCTCGGCATCAGCTACAAGCTCGACGGCAAAATCGTCCACAACCCCGACCGCCCGCAGGTAGAAGACCTGGACGCGATGCCCTGGGCCACCAAAATCTACAAGCGCGACCTGGATGTGACGCGCTACAGTGTGCCCTTCCTGCTGCATCCTTTTATCGCGCTCTACTCCACGCGCGGCTGCCCGGCGCAATGCACCTTCTGCCTCTGGCCGCAAACGCTGAGCGGCCACGCCTGGCGCAAGCGCTCTACCGATGACGTGGCCGCCGAGCTGGCCTGGGCCAAAGCGAACTTCCCCGATGTGAAGGAGTTCTTCTTTGACGACGACACCTTCAACATTCAGGGGCCACGGACGATTGAACTCTGCGAGAAACTGAAGCCCCTGGGCCTGACCTGGAGCTGCACCTCGCGCGTGACCACCGACCGCAAAACCCTGCAAGCGATGAAAGAGGCCGGCTGCCGGCTGCTGATCGTGGGCTTCGAGTCCGGCGACCCGCAGATTCTCAAAAACGTCAAAAAGGGCGCCACCGTGGAGCGCGCGCGCGCCTTCGCCAAAGACTGCCACGACCTGGGCCTCTGCATCCACGCCGACTTCATCCTCGGCCTGCCCGGCGAGACCAAAGAGTCCATCCGCAACACTATCAACTTCGCCAAGAAACTGGATTGCGAGACTATTCAGGTTTCCATCGCCCACGCCTTCCCTGGCACGGAGTTTTACGATTTCGCCAAAGCCAACGGCTACATCGTCAACACCCAGTCCATGAGCGACGAGGGCGGCCACCAGATGGCGCACATCGAGTATCCCGGCCTGCCCACGGATTACGTGCTGGAGATGGTGCACCGCTTCTACGACGAGTACTACTTCCGCCCCAGGGCCGCCTTCCGCGTGGTTTGGAAGGCCTTTGTGAATCGTGATCTGCCCCGGCTTTACGTCGAGGCCAAGGCCTTCCTCAAGCTGCGCGCACAGCGCAACAAGATGGTGAAGGAAGCTCGCCGCAAGCCGGCCGTTCCACCCGCTGTTGCGAGCGTATAGCTTTCTTGCTTTGGAACTGTCATTCTGAGCGGAGCGCAGCGCAGTCGAAGAACCTGCGTTTCGTTCTCTGACCTTTCATAAACGCTGGGTGCCCCATCCTTCGCGTTCTCTGCGAAGGGTGGGAGACCACGAACCTCAACCAGCCGCGCTGTTCACTGTCCACTGTCCACTGCGTCAGGACCGAATCACCGATGGCTCACGCAAGACTTTCGCCGCGACAATACATCATCCTGGGACTGGTTTCCGTCTGCACTCCGCTGGGCGACTCCTGCCTTTCGCGCGGCATGAGACCTCTGCCGGAGATCACGCTCGCCCATCCCGCCACGCTCATCGCGGCGGTTTTCACGCCCTGGATTGTTCTGGGCATCGCGCTGCTCATCGGCTACTTCGCCAGCTATCTGACCGCGCTCTCGTGGGCCGATCTGACTTTTGTGATGCCCGCGGCCGGTCTTGGCAACGTGGTCATCGCGCTGATCGCGCGTTTCTGGCTGCATGATTCGATCTCGCTGGAACGCTGGGCGGGCATTCTGCTGATTACCGTGGGCGTTGGATTCGTAGCGCAAGGACCGTCGCTGACCGAAAGGCCCACGGCGGAAGCCTCCGTTCTTGCCGCGGCAGCGGAACCGGCATTGGGAAAGGAGCAGGCGCGATGACCCTTCCCATCCCTGTTCCGCAACCCGGCTTCTGGGCCGCCGTCGCGATGATCGCCGCCATCGTGCTCACCTCCACCGCCGGCGAAGTGNNTCCATCGGCGACCTGGACGAGATTCGCGCCCACTCCGGGCTGATGGGCGCCATTCGCGCCGTCCTCACCTGCCCGCTCTTCTTTGCCGGAGTCGGCTTTCTGGCGCTGGCTTTCTTCTCGCTGCTCTTCTCCCTGAACCACCTGCCCGTAAGCCTGGTCGCGCCCGCCTCGGCCTCGCTCACGCTGGTCACCAACGCCATCGCCGCCAAGCTCTTCCTGCACGAGAATGTGGATCGCCGTCGCTGGACCTCCGCCGTGCTGGTCTGCATCGGCGTCTATTTGCTGGCGCATTGAAAAGCAGCTTCTAGCTGTTAGCTTCTAGCCTCTAGCTAAAGTTACTAGGCGTTCAACCTGCATAGAAAAGCTAGAAGCTAGGAGCTAGAGGCTGATCAACTTCATCAGCCCTTGCGGCTTCAAGTCCGGCTCAAAGCAGCACAGCGGATTCTCGGCGCTCAAGCCAAGCGCCTCAGCAGCTAGATGCCCCGACCGCGCCGCGCTCTCCATTGTTGAAGGCCAGCCGGTCGCCGTCCAGTCTCCGGCCAAAAACAGATGCGGCCACGACGAAGTCGGGCCGGGCCGGGCCGAGTCGATCCCCGGAGGCACTCCGAAGGTAGCGTGCATCTCCTTGACCAGTGCAGACTTCAACAGCTTCGCTTCCTGCACGCGCGGAAAAAACTCCGCCAGTTCGCGGAGCGCCTGCTGGATCGCGGCCTCGCGCGGCAACGCGGCAAAGCTACGCGTGGCGCTGACGACTAACTCAAGGTAATACCCGCCGCGGCTTTGCAGCTTCGACTGGTTGTACATCCAATGAATCTCGCGGTCCAGCAACACCGCGTGGTCGAGCTCGGTCACTTCGCGGTCAAACCACAGATGCACGCTGCAAATCGGCCAGTGCTCGTAACGCTCAAGCTGCCGCGCCAGCTTTTCCGCGCCCTCCTCGGCGGGCAGGTGCGGCAATAACCTCTGCGTCGCCTCGAAGGGCAAAGCCAGAATCACGTAGTCGGAAACCAGTTCGCCGGTGCGCGTGCAAATCAGCCACTTGCAGGAAGCTTCATCCCAGGCCGCGCCTTCGACGTGCGTGTTCAACAGCACGCTGCCGCCGCGCTGCTCGATGAACGGAGTTACACTCGCGTATAACTCGCTCAGCGGAACCGTGCTCATTCCCATGCTGCCTGCCTCAGCCGAATTCAAAAACAGTTCGCGAATGATTTTGGCCGCGTAGGGCACGGCAATCGAGTCAATCTCCGCATTCAATGCGCTGGCAATCACCAATCGCCAGAAGCGATTGATTGCGCCTTCGGTCTGCTTGTGCCGCCGCAGCCAATCGCCGAGCGACTCGCGTGAATCAACGAGCGCCTTCGGCTTCATCATCGCTCGCATCGCGCGGCCCAGCGAGATTTTGTCGGCGAGCGTAAAGGCTTTCGCATTTAGGAAACTGGGCGCGGAATGCAGCGGCGCGGGCAATCTGAACGGGCCTAACTCAAACGGTCCCAGCCGCGACCTTCGTCCGCCCGGCTCGATCATCGTCATTTCGCTGGTCCAGTGGATGCGCTGCGCGACGCCGATGCGGCGATAGAAGCCTTGCAAATTTGTACAGCAGCCGAAGAGCACGTGCTGGCAGTTGTCGATGACTTCGTTGACGCCGGGATGCAGATAGGACGAGGCCCGCCCGCCCAGATAGCCGCGCCGCTCGACCAGTTGCACGCGAAAGGCCGCCTCGGCCAGAGCGCAGGCCGCGCTCATGCCGGCCACGCCCGCACCGATGACGGCGACGGATTTCCGCGGATTTTGTTGCAAACCGGTCAATTGCTCTTCCATTCCTACGCGATTGAATCAAGCAAACAGTCGCGCCCAGCCCATGCGCGCAAGACCGACAGTCATAATGAAGAGCTTTTGCGGCATGGGAACGCAGGCGCGCTGCGAGAATACATCATAGTCTGCGCGCTCGATCCGCTTGAGCAGCCCATGATAAATCGCAACCAGCACCCACAGCGCCGGGCGGCTCTCGCGATCAATCAACGGTAGTAACTCCTGCGCCGACTTGTAATAATCTTCAGCGCGCTGGACGATAGCCGCAAGCAGCGCACGCTCATTGGCTGTGGGCGGCGCGCCGGGCTCGCGATGGAGCAGCGAGTCGAGCGAAACATTGTGTGCCGCTAAATCTTCCAGCGGCAGATAGACGCGGTTGCGGCCCGCATCCTCGGCCACATCGCGCAGAATGTTGGTGAGCTGGAAGGCAATGCCCGTCTCTTCGGCCAGCTTCTCGGCGCGTGGGTCCGAGTAGCCGAAGATGTGAATGCAGACCAGTCCCACTACCGAGGCCACCAGATAGCAGTAGCGATATAAGTCGGCAAAGGTGGCATAAGTGTCGGGCATATCGGATGAAGCTTGATCAAGATCCATCGTCACGCCGGCGACTAACTCGTCCAGCAGATTCAGCGGGATGACGAAGCGCTCGACCGCATCGCGCACCGCAACGAAGACCAGGTCGGAAGAATCGCCGCCATGGCAGACGCCGCGCCAGTTTGCCAGCCATGCATCCAGTCGGCGGCGGCGCTCGTCGCGGGGCAGGGAATCGTCATCGGCCAGGTCGTCGGCCTGGCGCATGAAGGCGTAGATGGCGCAGATTGCGTTGCGGCGCGGCTCGGGCAAGGCGACAAAGGCGTAGTAGAAGTTCTTCGCCTCGTGCCTGGCGATGGCGCGACAGGCAGCGTAGGCCGCATTCAGTTTTGCATCGTGCTTCAAGCTGCCTTCCTTTAACTCGGATTGCCGAGGCGCGGAAAGGGCAGTAACTTGGCCCTCACGGCGCGCATCATCAGCGCCAGTTTCCTGCTCTTGGAGATGGCCGGCCGCGCGCTGAGCACATCATAGCCCTGGCGCTCGATGGCGCGCAGAATCTCCAGGCCGCCGCGGCTGAACAGGTCCAGATCGATAGCCAGGTCGCGATGAACCTTCCCGATCAGCGGCAGACCCTCTTCAAATAACGACCGCGCGTAATCGACCTCGCAATGCATCAGGGCGCGAAACTCCGGCGTAACAATCTTTTCGGCAATATATTCTTCTGTGACGAGGTAGAAATCCATATCCTTTTTCGGAAGATAGATCCGGCCACGGGCATAATCCTCGCGCACATCCTGCCAAAAGTTCGCCAATTGCAGCGCGGTGCAGGTGGCGTCGGAGAGAGCGAAGTTCTCCTCGTTCGACTCGCCGCAGGCGTAGAGCACCAGACGGCCAACGGGATTGGCCGAATAGCGGCAGTAGGCCAGCAGATTGTCGATGGTCTCGTAGCGCGTGACGGTCTGGTCCTGGCGAAAGGCGACAAGCAGATCGGCGAACGGCTCCTTGGGAATGAAGCATTCCTGGATCGTCTTGGCCAGCGCGACGAAGACCGGATGGCGCGCGCGGCCCTCGTAGCAGGCGTCCAGTTCGCGTCCCCAAAAATCAAGAAGAGCTAAGGCCACGGAGCTGTCGCCCACCTCGTCGCCCAAATCGTCGGAGATGCGGCAATAGGCGTAGATGGAATGAAAGTGCGGGCGCAGATCCTTGGGCAGAAACCACGACGCTACATGAAAATTCTCGTAGTGCGACTCGGCCAGCCGCTGGCACCAGGCTTGAGCTTCTTCGAGCGTGGGCGCTACATCGGGAATGCGATAGCTTTCCGGCAGAGCGGCCCAGCCGCGGGCGAGCAATTCCTCTTGCGGCAGCGCTTTCTCGTCGGGCGTCTCGTTCTTCGGTTCAACCGGATCGGTCGTCATGGCTTCACCTCAGGGCACAATGGCGGTCTTGATCTCGCTGGAGCGATTCATCAGCTTCTCAAAGACGCGGTTGAGTTCGTAGAGGTGCGCGTGGCCGGTAATGAAGGCGCCCGCCTGGAAACGTCCGCTGGAGATCAGATCGAGAGCCTTGCGGCAGATGGCCGGCGTGTGATGGAAGGTGGCGCGCAAGGTAATGTCGGAGTAGTGGATGC
>PLPA01000270.1 GCA_003159355.1 Acidobacteriaceae bacterium
CCCACCGAAAGCTGATGCAGGCCTGCATCCACGCGGTGCGATTGCACACCCGGAATCGCCGTCAGCAGTGCGACTTTCAGCTCGTTCGCCTTACGCTCCGCCACGGCGAACTCCACCACGTGCTCCGCGCCCAGCGACGCAATCAACTGCTGCGTCGTCCCCTGCGCGATGACCCGCCCATGGTCCATGATCGCCACGCGGTCGCAGAGCCGCTCCGCCTCTTCCATGTAGTGCGTCGTCAAGATGATCGTCCGCCCCGCCTGCTTCAACTGGTCCACCAGATCCCACAGGTGACGCCGCGCCTGCGGATCAAGCCCGGTCGTCGGCTCATCCAGAAACAGCAGCTCCGGATCGCCGACCAGCGCGCAGGCCATGGCGAGCCGCTGCTTCTGCCCGCCGCTCAGCGTACCAACGCGCGCGCCGCGCTTCTCCTCCAGTTGCGCTCTCTGGACCGACTCGTCCACCGAAATTCCCTTGTGGTAAAAGCTGCGAAAGAGCCGGAGGGTCTCCTCTACCGTGAGCTTGTCGGGAAACTGCGTCTCCTGCAATTGCACGCCGATTCGCTGCCGCAGCTCATCAGCGCCCGTGCGCCAGTCCAGCCCCAACAGCTCCACGGTCCCGGCGTCGGCCTCGGTCAGCCCCTCGCAGATTTCGATAGTGGTTGTTTTGCCCGCGCCATTCGGCCCCAGCAGGCCGAAGCACTCGCCCCGCGCCACTTCCAGGTCCAGCCCATCCACTGCCACCACGTCGCCAAAGGCCTTCTGCAGCCCGCGCAGCAGCAGCGACGGAGCGTTCCCACCGGGGTCGAGCGTTAGCGTTGCGGCATTTCGTGAATCCATCAAAGTGCATCTCCTCGCCAGGAATAAGTATAGAAACTCTGTGTAGATTATGAAATGAGCGCCCCACAACATCGGGGAAGGATCATCCTAAAAACAGCAGTGAATGCGTTGATGAATTTTTTGCGAGCCAATGACCATGCTCCAACTGCTTGGCGGCAGCTTCATCCTCTTGGCTGTGTGGATTGTGAGCAGCGGGCCGGCCATGGGCCGTCGAAACGCCAGCAAGGCATGATCGAAAGCAATTCAGACTGCGGCTTGAACCACGTTGTGCATCGGCGCGCCGGCAAGGTAGCGGCGCAGTTCGTCCGCGGCGGTGCGCACGGAACGGGGCGCGAACTGCGGGCTCGATCCGGCCACGTGCGGCGTGAGCAGCAGGTTAGGACAGCTCCACAGCGGATGGCCTTCGGGCAGCGGCTCTGGATCTGTTACGTCCAGCGCGGCGCGAATATGGCCGGAGTTGAGCGCGGCCACCAATGCGTCGGTGTCCACGACAGGCCCGCGCGCGGCATTGACCAGCAGCGCGCCCTGCCGCATCAGCGCAATCTGGCGGCTGCCAATCAGATGATGCGATTCCGCCGTCGAGGGCAGAATCAGAATTACGATTTCCGCTTGCGGCAAGAGGCTATCGAGTTCGCTGATCGCATGCACGCCGTCACGCACGCTGCGAGCCACGCGCACTAACTCCACCTGAAAGGGTGCGAGCATCCGCTCGATTTCCTTGCCGATGGCGCCGTAACCCACCAGCAGCACTCGCTTGCCAGTAAGCTCTTCGAGCATGACGGGCGGATAGAGAGGCCGCGCATCGCCGGTGATGCGCGCGTACTGCGCGCTGGCCTCGAAGCGGCGCTTCCACACTCCCCCGCGCTGCACATCGAGATAAAACGGAAAGTACTTCAGCGTGGCCAGAATCGCGCTNNGCCATCAGCGACAACACCAGCCGCACGCCGCGCAGCCGCGGCCAGATGCGCATCGCCCGCGCCGGATAGGGGTTGGGAATCCACACGTCGATCTCGATCTCGTGGTCGAGGTCATCGGGCAGGGCGATGAGTTCGACTTCCGCGGGGAAATCGCTGAACAACTCCGCCTCCAGAATGGCTGGGTATCCGACTCGCATCATGGGTTCGCGCCTGACTCCCATGCTACACGGAAAGGGCCGTTCTGCGCCGTCCAAGACGGGCGAGGGCGATGACGGCGCGGAACACTCAGTGAGATGGGTCACCGCGCCAACCCGCCGCAATGAAGCATCCTATGAGTATGAGTTTCCTGTATCGCGGATTGCACCCATGCGCCTGAAGGCAAACAAAACGCCGTCCCAGCGAGAGCTTGCGATCAAGCTGCGCGTGGANNATCAGCGCCATCATCGTGCTGCAATCGAACTTCGGCGCCACCATCTCCGCCTCGCGCAATCGCATCTTCGGCACACTGATCGGCGCGCTCCTCGGCTTCTTCTTCACGCTGGTTGGCACGCTGCCGTGGAATTTTATTCTGGCCGTGCTGGCGGCGGTAATTGTCTGCGGATTGCTGGGTCTGCGCAGCAGTTCGCGACTGGCCGGAGTGACGATCTGCATCGTGATGCTGGTGCAGAGAGGCGGCTCGCATTGGACCTTGGCGCTGGACCGCGTGATGGAGGTCTTCCTGGGNNCTGGCCAAGGAGTTCCTGGTGCTGGGCACGTTCTTCGAAGCGATTCTTGAAGGCTTTCGCGGCTCGCCTGCCGAGAATCTGCCTGCGCTGCGAGAGGATGTGCTGGCCGTGCTGCGCAGCAACAACCAACTGCTGGAAGCCGCGCGCAATGAGCCTTCCGGCGGCCCGGGATGGCGCGAGGGACTGGGAATGATCTCGCAGTTTGGACGCTCGCTCTTCGATGCGCTGATCGCCTTGGAGTTCTCCGCCAAAGACAGCCATGAGGATCGGTATGCGCAGCAGTTGGAGCCGGCATTGGGACGGCTGGCCATCGACATTCGCGCTGGTTTTCATTACATCGCCGAGTGTACGCACGCTTGGCGCTTTCACATTCCGCCGCCGGGACTGCATCTGGAGGAAGACATCGCGCAATTGGAAGCGCGCATGGCCGAGGTGCGGCCCACCGGCTTTCAGTTCACGCAGGCCGAGATTCTGCGCGCCTACGCCGTGCAACTTCATCTGAAGCAGATTGCCCAGCTGCTGCGCGCCTCGCGCGTCGAGACCAGCCGCGCCGTCGGCGAAGCGCAAAAGTAAAGCTGCTCGCTGGAAGGTTCAGGACAGATGGGGTGCCCCATCCTTGCGACGTTCTTGTTGTTGTCGCAAGGGTGGGAAACCTCGAACTCCACCCAGCATTTTTTATAAGAACCTCTTCAGCGTTGCAGTCAAATGTAAAAAATCAAACCTTCAGCAGATCCGTGTAAACGGCCATACCTACTACAGCATCCGCGCCCACAGCGTCCAGCGCATCAACCTCCTGCTGCGAGCGAATGCCGCCGGCGACGATGAGCTGCCGCTCAGTGAGCTTGCGCAACCGCGCGGCCACGTCAATGGGAAAGCCCTTCATCAAGCCTTCTCCATCCACGTGCGTGTAGAGAAACGCGCTGACATAGGTATTGAGTTGCGGAATCGCATCGTCGGGCGTGAGCTCGACCTGCGCCTTCCATCCCTTCACGGCGATGCGGCCGTTCTTGGTATCGATGCCGGCCACCACGCGCTCCGCTCCCACGCTGGAGGCGAGAGCGGCGGCGAACTCCGTGTTGACCGCGCCCTCCGCGGAAAAAAGAGCCGAGCCGATAATCACGCGCTTCGCGCCGGCGTCGAGCACCTGCCGCGCTCGCTCAATGGTGTGAATGCCGCCACCTGCCTGAACCGGCAGCCGCTTGGCAATCTGCGCGACCAATGCGGAGTTATCGCCCTGGCGCATCGCCGCGTCCAGGTCGATTAATTGCACCAGCGGAAAGCGAGAGAACTTTTCAATCCAGTATTCAAAGTCGTCAAAGGCGAGGCGCAGTTTTTCGCCCTGCACAAGCTGAACAATTTGACCGCCCAGCAAATCTATCGAAGGAATCAGCATGGAAGCCTCACCGAGACGCCGGCTTTGGCCAGCTCTTCTTTGAGCGAACGCGCGCTCGAAATTTGAAAATGAAAAATGCTCGCGGCCAGTGCTGCATCGGCCCGTCCGCGACCGAAGACCTCGACAAAATGCTCGACGGTTCCTGCGCCGCCCGATGCAATCACGGGAATGCCGACAGCCTCGCTGACCGCGGCGGTCAGTTCGCAATCGAAGCCGGTGCGCATTCCGTCGGAGTTCATTGAGGTCAGCAGAATTTCGCCCGCGCCGCGCTGCTCGGCTTCGCGCGCCCATTCGACCACGCGTCGTCCGGCCAGCTTGCGTCCGCCCTGCACAAAGACCTGCGCATCGCGCACCGGATCGGCGGCGGCGGGGTCGCGGCGCGCGTCGATGGCAACGACGACGGCCTGCGCGCCAAAGCTGCGGCCAATATCGTCGATGAGCTGCGGATTCTTTAAAGCAGCGGAGTTCACGCTCACCTTGTCCGCGCCGGCCTCGAAGACCTGCGCCGCGTCGTCGGCGGTGCGAATGCCGCCTCCTACGCAAAAGGGAACGAACAACTCACGCGCGGTACGGCGCACTGTGTCGAGGAGCGTCTGCCGCCCTTCGTGCGTTGCGGTAATGTCCAACAGCACGATTTCGTCCGCGCCCTCGCGGGCATGACGCGCCGCCTGCGTAGCTGGATCGCCCGCATCAATCAGATCGACGAATTGCACGCCTTTAACGACGCGCCCGTCATGCACGTCGAGGCAGGCGATGATGCGCTTGGTAATCATTCAGCTTCCTTCCACGTGAGGAAATTGCCGAGAATCTTCAGCCCGGTTGCGCCGGACTTCTCGGGATGAAACTGCACGCCCATCACGTTGCCGCGCTCGACCGCAGAGGCGAAAGGCTCAATGTAGTAAGTGACGGCCGCGGTGTCGTCTGTGACGGGAGCCTTGTAGGAGTGCGTGAAGTAGACGTACTCGCCCGGCTCGACGCCCGCAAGAAGTTTGGAATTCTTCCGAACTTCCAGAGAATTCCAACCGACGTGCGGAACTTTTTCGGGGCTTTCGACAAAGTGCGTACAGGATTCTTTGAAGTGTGCGAGGCCCGGCTGATTCGGCGCTTCGCTCGAGCCAGCATAGAGCCACTGCATCCCAACACAAATTCCGAGGAAGGGAACGCCACGCGCAATAGCCGCGCGAATCGCGGTCGTGAGGCCCGTCGCGTCGAGCCGGTCCGTCGCCTGAAAATGCCCGACGCCCGGCAGCACGATACGTTCCGCTGTCTCCACAAGCGCAAGATCGCCGTCGGTCACAATCGTCTCCGCGCCCAGGTGGCGCAGCGCCTTGAGCACGGAGGTGAGATTGCCCGCTTTGTAATCGATCACCGTTACGCGCATCACAATAATCCTTTGGTGGAAGGCAGCATCTCGCCCAATTGTTTGTCCTTCGAGCAGGCTACGCGCAGAGCGCGCGCGAAGGCCTTGAAGATGGCTTCGATCTTGTGGTGGTTCGAGCGGCCGTACATCGTCTTCACGTGAACGTTGGCCCGCGCGCCGCGCGCGAAGCCTTCAAAGAAATCCGTCACCAGCTCGGTTTGCAGGTCGCCCACCAGCCGAACGCGGACTTTGGTTTCGACGGCGAAGGCCGCGCGTCCGCTCAAGTCGATCGCAGCAATCGCGAGCGTCTCGTCCATCGGCATCAGGAAGTAACCGGCGCGCAGAATGCCGCGCTTGTCGCCGAGCGCGCGGTCGAAGGCCTCGCCCAGTGCAATGCCCACATCCTCAACCGTGTGGTGCTGGTCCACGTCGAGGTCGCCGTCGCATTTGAGTTCGAGATCGAATGCGCCGTGGCGCGTGAACAGCTCCAGCATATGATCGAAGAAGCGAATGCCTGTGGAGATTTTGTATTGACCGCTGCCTTCGATGGTGAGCTTGATGGCGATGCGCGTCTCCGCTGTATCGCGTTGAACGATGGCGGTGCGCGGGGCTGTGGGTTGTGCGTTTTCCTTGGGCGTCATTGAGCGCCTCCTTGAATGTTGAGTGCGGCCAGAGTTTCGTTGAGAGCCACGGCGGCCTGGCGCATCTGCTCACGCGTTCCGGTGGTGATGCGCACGCAGCCATCGCAGCCCGGATCGCTGGAGCGGTCGCGCACCAGCACGCCCGCTGCGCTCATCAGGCGCGTGAACTCCTTGTGCAGCGCACCGATTTCGATCAAAACAAAATTCGCGCGGCTGGGCCAGCGGCGCACTCCGGCTTTGTCAAGCGCGGCCTCAAACTCCGCGCGCGCGGCCAGCACTTCGCCGACGTACCAGTTGAGATAGGCTGCATCTTCCAGCGCCGGCGGCAGGCAGGCCAGCGCCAGCGAGTTCACGCTGTACGGCGAGAGCACGCGCTTGACCCAGCGCATCAGTTCCACGGGGCCGGCCAGCAATCCGAGGCGCAAACCGGCAAGGCCGTATGCTTTGGAAAACGTGCGCGCCATCATCAGATTGGGAACCACGCCGATCAAATCAACAACCGTTTCGCCGTGAAAGTG